>JAEZSL010000390.1 GCA_023443925.1 Bacillota bacterium
CGAATCTCCTTCATATCTCCAGCCATGGTCATTATGATAAATCATTAACTTCGTCATTCCACCATCTACGGTTATATTTTCTCCATTTATAAACCCGCTGTCCTCACTGCAAAGGAACATAACTGTCCGGGCAATGTCAGACGGTTTCCCGATTCTTTTAACAGGATGCTGATTTTCATCCGCCTCACCCCAGGTATCCCTGGTTGTATCAATCCATCCCGGCGCTATGGAATTGACGCGGACTTTACCGGCAAGGCTGACGGACATGGCATGAGTTAGTGCGGTTATTCCCCCTTTTGCAGCGGTATAACTCTCCGTATCAGCCTGGGACATAAACGCTCTGGAAGAAGATATGTTAACGACAGCCCCCTTATCATTAAAATGCTCCAAAAATAATCTGGTTAGCTGATAAGGTGCGGACACACCAACCCGCAGCACGTAGTTAAAGTCTTCAAAACTACAGCCGGACAGAATGCCTTTCCGGCTTAAGCAGGCATTATTAATTAAGTAATCGATTTTGCCGAAATGGTCTATTACCTTGGAGGCAAAACGGGCAAGCGTTTCTTCCTCGGCTATGTCTCCCTGAAAATAGAAGTTTGAGGGCACTTTAGTGCAATCCAGATCAATTACCGCTGCTTGTGCTCCTGCCGCCATAAATTCTTCCGTTATGATTTTGCCGATTCCATTGGCACCACCGGTTATTACAACAACTTTATCCTTAAAATTCATCCTTTCCCCTCCTTGGGGTTTTCTCTAAGAATATTAATTCAATTCATCCATACCTTTTATTTGGGAGGGGCAGTCACTGCAGCCGCAGCTGCAGTACTTTCCTGCTTTTACTGCCTTTACCTTTTTGTAAACCACATATGCCGCATAGACAGCTATGAAAGCACCGATTAAATAAGCCATACAACGCTCCTCTCTACAGAATCAGACTTCCTGCCTGGTAGACAAAAACTGCTGCCAGCCATGCAATGACGAGTTGAAACAATATCGTAAATAAAGTCCTTTTAAAGGATTTTAATTCTCTTGCAATTACGCCTATGGCTGCTGCACAGGGGGTATATAATAAGCAGAATACCATGAGGGCATAAGCATTCAATGCACCAAAACCGGCAGACTCTAACATGAATTCCATGGTCTTCATACCCTCGGCGGAATTTATATTGGCAATACCAAATAATACACTAAAACTGGATACTACCACTTCTTTAGCCGCCAACCCGGAAATCAGCGCTACTGCCACCTGCCAGAGTCCCAAGCCCGCCGGCTTTAATACCGGCACCAGATAGTGACCTAAAACTGCCCCGAAACTCTGTGACATATCTTCAACCTTACCGTTAAATCCAAAATTCAGGATAAACCATATTACGATGGAGGCTAAGAATATTGTAGTTCCTGCCTTACTGAGATAATCCTTTACTTTATCCCATACATAGATAAATATGGTTCTGCTGTTAGGTGCTTTATATTCCGGCAATTCAATCAATAAATTATTAACAACCTTATTGTTATCCGTTAAGGTGTCCAGCTTGTTCATAATATATGCGGCCGTAATTCCGATGACCAGTCCTGCCACATACATAGAAAATGCCGCCAGGGTTGCATATTTCCCGAAAAACATGCCGGAAATAAGGACATAGATGGGAATTTTGGCGCTGCAGGACATAAACGGAGTTATCATTATGGTTCTTCTCCGGTCCTTCACATTTTCCAGGGTCCGGGATGCCATGATAGCGGGTACCGTACAGCCAAACCCTAGCAGCATAGGGATAAAGGCTCTGCCGGACAGTCCGATTTTACCCATCAATCCATTCATCACATATGCCACACGGGACATGTAGCCGCTGTCTTCCAAAAAGGCCAGAGCCAGAAACAAGATAAAGATGTTGGGCAGAAAGGTCAGTATTCCGCCGACACCTGCAATAATGCCGTCTACCACAAGGGAGGTCAGCACCTCGCCGGTACCGGTTACCGTTAATAAGTCCAGTACCGCCTCCGATATCATATTAAAGGCAACTTCAAACCCGCCTTTTAATACATCACCTATGGTAAAAGTCAAAAAGAATACCATGGCCATTATCAGCAGGAAAATCGGCATTCCCAGATATTTATTGGTCAGAATACGGTCTGCTTTGTCGGTGGCCTCTTCCTTTTTATTTTTATTCACTAATACTTCTTCTATGATTTCTTCTATAAAATCATATTTCTGATTTATGATTTCTTTCTCATAACTGCGTTCCGCATATCTGCTAAAATTAACCGGATACTGTTTCATAATTTCCGGATCCTGCTCCAGCAGCTTAATGGCATGCCACCGTAGATTTTTAAGGTTTGGATATTTATCCTGCAATATGACAGAAATCTTTTGGATTTTATATTCAATGTCATCGCTATAAATTACAGCCAGTTCTTTATGCGCTTTATCAGCAAGGGGCTTTTGCCCTGTGATCCGCTTTCCCTGATGGTATTCCGTATTTTTACCTTTACCGTTGGAATGATAAAGCCCTGTATTCTTATCTTTCTCCTTCGGATAACTAAGCTCGGGATTTTTATCTTTCTCCTTGGCATGATGAAGCTCCGGTTTCTTAACTCTCTCCTCGGAATTATGGTGAGCTACTGCATGCATTAATATGTCAAGACCGGTTTTCTTTCTTGCTGACACAGGGATAACCGGTATCCCAAGCATCTCCGGCAGCCGGTGCAGATCAATCTCCATTCCCCGCTCTTCTACGATATCCATCATATTTAAGGCTAATACCACCGGTTTCCCTAATTCGATTAATTGCAGCGTCAGGTATAAATTTCTCTCTAAACTGGATGCATCCGCCACGTCTATAATTACATCCACATCATCCGTTAATATATATTCTCTCGTCAGCTTCTCTTCCATAGTGTAGGAAGTCAGACTGTATGTACCCGGCAGATCTACTAATTTAAATATATGATTATGGTACTTAAAGGCTCCTTCTTTTTTCTCCACCGTTACGCCCGGCCAATTTGCTACTTTAAGCTTGGCTCCTGTATAAGCATTAAAAAGAGTGGTTTTTCCGCAATTGGGATTTCCAACAAATCCAACCTGCAGTTCTTCTTTCATCCTGCCACCTCCTTAAGATAGATGGCTTCCGCTATTCTTTTCCCAATTGCCAGCCTGGTTCCTCTTACTTTAAATACCACGGCTCCGTCTGTATTCCGATTCATTATCTGTATCCTTGTCCCTCCGACTAAACC
>JAEZSL010000031.1 GCA_023443925.1 Bacillota bacterium
AAGGCCATTCTGATGTCGGACTATAACATGATTCTTGGATGTATTACAATTTCTATAGTGGCAATATCGACTGCAACTTTGATCGTGGATCTGATATATCCGTTTATCGACCCGCGTATCAGATACAGTTAAGAGCAGGAGGGGGAAATTGTGAAAAAATTTTGGAAAAACGCGAACTTCAGTCTTAAGATAGGACTTATTATGACAGCTTTTTTTGTCATTGTTGGTTTTGTTATATATTTTTTACCTCATGTAAATCCGTTTACCTTTAATTCATACCCGAGTAAGTTAAAACCTTCGTCCGCACATTGGCTGGGAACTACCAGTATGGGACAGGATGTTTTGTGGCTGTTAATTGAGGCGATACATAATTCACTTCTTATCGGTCTTATTGTAGCTACAATTGGTACTGTCGTTGGTGTTTTCGTAGGGCTTCTGGCAGGTTTTTCAGGCGGATGGCTTGACCGGTTACTTACCGTTGTAACGGATACTTTTATAGTAATACCTTCACTTCCTATTCTTATATTAATGACTTCATTTATGAAAGGAACTTCCACGGTTTTTATCATGGCATTGGTACTTGCCATGTTCGCCTGGGCCTGGCCGAGCCGTCAGATACGATCCATGGCTCTGTCCATGCGTGAGAGGGATTTTATTCATACTGCATGGTTTTCAGGAGAAGGCACCGTTCAGGTAGTCGTAACAGAGATACTTCCATATGCGCTTACATGGTCGCTTTCCAATTTCATGAATGCAACTCTGGCTGCCATCGCTTCAGAATCGAGTCTCGCAGTTCTGGGGTTGTCACCCGGAAATCTGATATCTCTGGGTAATATGATTCAGTGGGCAAGAGACCGTAATGCTATCTTTACGAAGCAGTGGTTCTGGATAGGTTCTCCGATATTAGCAACCGCTATTATGTTTATCGGACTGTTCCTCCTGATAACAGGCTATAATGATTATTTATCCAAGAAGAGAGGGAGGTAGGAGATGATAAAAATAGACCATTTATCCACCTCGTATTCGACTATTGACGGACCCGTTCACGTTATAAACGATGTGGATTTTGAAATATATGATAATGAAATTTTTGGAATAGCCGGTGAATCTGGCTGTGGAAAGACAACACTTTTAAAAGCTCTTTATGATATTGTTGAATTTCCTCTGGTGGTAGACTCTGGTAAAATGATACTTTCCGGTGAGAAAAACGGGCAAGCTTTCTCCTATGAGACCGGACAGATCAGAAATACATGGTGGAACAACATTTCTTATGTGCCTCAGGCAGCACAGAGTGTTTTAAATCCAATTGTTCCGCTTAAGAATCAGTTTCTGGATTCTATTCCGAAAGCAGATAAAAAGAATGAAACAAAAGAACAGACCTTAAAGAGAGTAGCAAACTATTTAGAAGAGCTTAGTCTCTCTCCGGATTTACTTAAGGCTTATCCCTTCCAGCTTTCAGGAGGTATGAGGCAGCGTGCAATTATAGCTTTAGCTACCTTTATGTCACCTAATGTAGTGCTTGCAGATGAACCCACCACTGCTCTTGACGTTGTAGTACAAAGAGGTATCCTTATGATGCTTATGCGTCTGCAAAAACAGTTAAAGAACACTATGGTTATCGTAAGCCATGATATGGGTGTACATTATCAGATAACAGACCGTATGGGTATTATGTATTCAGGAAGTATGATTGAGCTGGGTAAAACGGTAGATATATTTGAAAAACCGCTGCATCCATATACACAGATGCTGGTAGGCGCGCTTCCAAAAGTAGGTGACAAGAGTCAGAAAACAGGTATACCGGGGAGACCGCCGGCACTTACGAATCCGCCTCCGGGCTGCAGGTTTGCGCCACGCTGTCCTAAGGCTACCGAAGAGTGTAAAAAATCAGTACCGAAGTTTCGTGAAGTGGAACAGGGGCGTTTTGCAGCCTGCCATTTACTAAACAGGGAGGTGGTGTAAGATGTCTGAAAAACTGCTTGAAATAAAAAATGTAAGTAAGCTCTTCCAGATTGGCGGTATGCTCAGTAAAAAGAAACTTGTCGCTGTGGATGAAGTCAGCATTGATATTGATGCTGGCAAGCCGGTTATACTTTCCATCGTAGGTGAGTCCGGCTGCGGTAAGTCTACCTTATGTAAGATGATACTTCGCCTTCATGACGCCGATCAAGGGGATATCCTGCTTAACGGCAACTCCTATAAAGACCGTAAAGGGTACAATCCTTTTCAGTTCAGGCTGGATGTGCAACCAATCTTTCAGAATCCCTATGAATCATTTTCCATGCGTAAGACAGTAGATTCCTACCTGTTTAATACCGCGCTTCGTTTAAAAATAGCAAAAAATCATAAAGAAGCAGAAAAATTAGTTGATGAAACTTTAAAAAGTGTAGGTATGTCCCTTGACGTAGTAAAGGGCAAATATCCTTCTCAATTTTCAGGAGGCGAGCTGCAAAGAGTATCCATAGCAAGAGCTCTCATTACGAGACCAAAGTTAATCATAGCCGATGAACCGGTTGCTGCGATTGATGCATCCATGAAAATGAATATTGTCAATCTGTTTAAGGAGTTAAAGGATAAGTATAACGTTTCTTTCATTTATGTTACGCATGATCTTTCAACCGCTTATTATGTATCGGATTATATTGCAACCTTATACAGAGGCTGTCTGATTGAATATGGACAGGCAAAAGAAATCATGGATAATCCGGCACATCCATATACGGAACTACTGATGAACGCAGTACCAAGGGTAGGCGAAAAATGGAATCAGGAACTGGTTATGCCTGATACTGAGGACAAAGAATATGCCATTACCTACTGCAAATTTGCTCCCCGTTGTCCTTATGCTACCGATGAATGCAGGAAAGCAAGGCCGGATATGACAAATTTAGATGGCGGACGTAAGGTTCTGTGTTTTCATCCGTTAGTTGGAAAAACGGTTAATTAATTCATGGAAGGATGAGTTGTTTATGGAACAAATAAAAATAGGAACCTGTATTCCGGGAACTATGGCCACAGAATGGATGCCGGCCATGATAAAGGCAGGGTTCGAAACTGTCTCCATTAATTTTCACATGTCTCTGGAAAATGTGGATTTACTGGAATTATCAAAAAGTGTTAAGGATATACTGGGAGATTCCGGCGTAAAAGTATCCTGTTTGGGGTTTTATTGCAATCCTCTTCAATATGAAGAGCATAAAAAGATTTTGGAACACTGTATTGATTCCGCAAGATTATTTGGAGCGGATAAGGTTACTACCTTTGCCGGTGCACTGGAAGGAAGACCGGTAGAAGAAGCCATACCGGTATTTGGTAAAGTATTCGGTGAGCTTGTTAAGCGCGCGGCAGATAATGATATTAAAATAGGACTTGAAAACTGTCCCATGGGCGGAACCTGGAATCAGGCAACCTGTAATATCGGATTTAATCCTAAAGCCTGGGAGATGATGTTTACGGAAGTACCTGATGACCATCTTGGTCTGCAATGGGAACCGGCACACCAGTTAACCCAGTTAATTGATCCGCTTCCACAATTAAAGCAATGGATGAAAAAAATAGTCCATGTACATGGAAAAGATTCCTCTGTAGACTGGGACGTCGTACGCCGTGTGGGTGTATTTGGTGCAGAGAATTATGTTTATGACAGAACACCGGGATTTGGTGATACAGACTGGAGAAAAGTCTTCTCTGCCCTTCATATGGGAGGTTATGAGGGAGATATCTGTGTCGAAGGTTATCACGATCCGGTTTATTCAGGCGAATGGGAGATGACAGCCCAGCTTCATGCACTGAACTATTTAAAGTGGTGCAGAGGTGGAGAGTTTGTAGCAAATCCCTGGAGCAAATAGAGACAAAGAATTAACAAACCTCAGTGCTTATGTAAGTGGCACTGGGGTTTGTTTTTGTGTACCCGCCAAAGGCGGCTTATACTGGCTGTCGGCAGCTAATCTTTATTTAAGTTGTATTCCTTATTTGAATCGTATTCTTATTTGAATCGTATTTCTTATATGAATCGTATTTCTTATTTGAATCGTATATTATTTGAATCGTATTTCTTATTTGAATCGTATTTCTTATTTGGATTGTATTTCTTATTTGGATTGTATTCCTTATTTGAATCGTATTTTTATTGAATTTTATTCCTCATTTAAATCGTCTTCTTCATTTAAATCGTATTCATTTTGAAAATCCATAAGCATTTCAATAAGAAACTCTAAATTCTGGGTTTTATATTTATTGAGAAATTTATATATTTTTATATCATTTTCCTTATGCATTACTTCATGAAGATTAAAAAGCTCTTTGCCAAGAGGGGTTATATGAAACAGATACTCTTTTTTATTATTTGGCAAAGCTTCCTTAGTAATAAATTTTTTTGATATTAATTTAGGTATGATTTTAGATACTGTTCCTTTCGGAATGTTAGTATCTTTTGAAATTGTTATACTATTCACTGGTTCCAGTCTGCCAATGGCATCCAATACATGCAGCATTACTAAGGTTATGTCTTCAATTTTATTTAAAAGGGATGGATTGCTGCACTTATACGATAACCACTGTTTTTTCTCATCAAACTCCGAGGTATGCTGGTGTAATATCTCAAACACGAGTTTTTTTATTTTAATGACAAGTTCTTCTTTATTATTGTCGGTATTGGTACCGTTAGTTAAATCAATTGACACTTCAAATCCTCCTGATATTCAGATAAATATAATATAGGCACAAAAAAACATGTTTTATAATAGGATGCATGGCATAAAAGCGGCGCTTTTTACCAAAAGTTTAAAAGGAAACTTCTGGTAAGTAATATTATAGGAACAAAAATTTATGTTCATAATCAGATGCATAACGGAAAAGCAGAGCCTTTTAACAGAAGTCAAAAGCAAGTTCTGTTAAGTTATCTTATATAATAAAAACTCATATACCTATAATCGAGATGCATGGTGCAAAAAAAAGCGCCTTTTATCAGAGGTCAAGGCAACTTCTGATAAGTTATACTAAGTATAACATAAATGGAGGACTTTCGTAAATAATTTATTGTTTCCGAGAAACTATATTGACAAACTGATTCTTTGAGAGTAATATTGTTTCCAGGAAACAATAAAACAATAAAACAATAAAACAATCAGTTATATTCTATCTTAACTAATTAATACAATCTGTAATATTGATTAAGAGGTGTAAAACTAACTCAAAGGATTTAACGCCTAACAACAAAAAGGAGAAAAATATGAAGAATTTCCTCAATAATCTTATAAGAAAACATAATCTTGATAAGGGTAATATACATAATGATTCCAGTAAATGTCTATACTGCGGTAAATGCCAAAGCTGCAGAGCGAAAGCTATTAAGGTAGACCGTAAAGAGAAAACATGGATAGTGGATAATGAAAAATGTGTAAGATGCGGTCATTGCGTTTTTGTCTGCCCGGTAAAAAGCTTAAGTTTTATAAAATAACTAAATGAGATAACTATAATGAAATAATGGCAATCATTCAGCAATGCAAAAACCAGAGGACATGCAAAAACTGGGGGAGTATACAAAACCAGAAGAGTATGAAAAAACCAGTGGACTATGCAAAAAAAAGAGGACAATGCAAAAACTGGGGGAGTATACAAAAACCAGAAGAGTATGCAAAAACCAGAGGACAATGCAAAAACCAGAGGGCTATTACAAAAAAAACGCAGGAGTATGCAAAACCGGAGTACTATGCAAAACCGAAAAACTATGAAAAACCGGAAGACTGAAAGGCATACAGCCTTAACTTTCTTCCGGTTTTATATTTACGGTTTCAATATATATTATGATTTACAATATTTATTATAGAATAGATACAATAAAGTTGATCTTACCCTACTTAATTTTCATTTAAGAATTCATACTGAGAGATAAACAGATCGTAATAATT
>JAEZSL010000091.1 GCA_023443925.1 Bacillota bacterium
ATTCATTTGAAGAGATTAAGGTATTTGATCCTGAACTTGCGGAAGCAATGCAGAAAGAAATAGGCAGACAGAACGATCATATTGAATTGATTGCATCTGAGAATTTTGTAAGTAAGGCTGTAATGGCGGCGATGGGAAGCCCTTTGACGAATAAATATGCAGAAGGTTATCCGGGTAAAAGATATTACGGCGGATGTGAATTCGTCGACATTGCTGAGAATCTGGCAATTGACAGAGCAAAGCAGTTATTTGGATGTACTTATGCCAATGTACAGCCTCATTCAGGAGCTCAGGCCAATATGGCGGTATTTTTTGCATTAGTGAAACCCGGTGAAACCGTAATGGGTATGAATCTGGCACATGGCGGACATTTAACCCACGGAAGCCCGGTTAACATGTCGGGAAGCTATTATAAAATAGTACCTTATGGTGTGGATGAAGCAGGTTTCATTGACTACGACGAAGTCAGAAGAATTGCACTGGAATGTAAACCGAAGTTGATCGTAGCAGGTGCCAGCGCCTATGCGAGAAAAATTAACTTTAAAAAATTCAGGGAAATAGCTGATGAAGCAGGTGCTTTCTTAATGGTGGATATGGCACATATCGCAGGGCTTATTGCAGCCGGTTATCATGAAAGCCCCATTCCTTATGCCCATGTAACTACTACCACTACCCATAAAACTCTAAGAGGACCCAGAGGCGGTATGATATTATCCAGTGCCGAATTTGCAGAGGAATATAAACTGAACAAAGCCATATTCCCGGGTATTCAGGGAGGTCCCTTAATGCATGTGATTGCAGCCAAAGCTGTTTGCTTTAAGGAAGCGCTGGAGCCAGAATTTAAAACATATGCAGGCAGGGTGATTGATAATGCACAGGCTCTTTGCGGTGGCTTAATAAAGAGAGGATTTAATATTGTATCAGGGGGAACAGACAATCACTTAATGTTAGTGGATCTCCAGAACAAAGGGGTAACTGGTAAAGAGACGGAGAAACTCTTAGATGCAGCTAAGATTACCTGCAATAAAAATACAGTCCCCAATGATCCGGCATCCCCTTTTGTAACCAGCGGCATCCGTCTTGGAACACCGGCAGTTACGACCAGAGGTATGGATACGGCAGATATGGATGTAATTGCAGAAGCCATTGCTATGCTGATTGAGAGTGTGGATACGAACAAGGAAAAAGCCATGGAATTAGTAAAAACATTGACTAGCAAATATCCTTTATATTAATTTACAATATTAATTTAGATAAACGAATCCCTAAAGTCGTATAGGGGAGTAAGAATCAGACCAGTTTCAGAACCAGAAGACAACAATTGTTTGCTTGTTCTGCAGCTGGTTTTTTTAAAATTGTATACAACTTAAAAATGAGCCGGTAATTACTGATGTTGACTGATAAGATGATCCGGCAATGACGGATGTTAATTTATAAGAAGAGCCGGTAATTATTAATGTTAACTCATAAGAAGAGCCGGTAATTACTGATGTTAACTTATAAGAAGAGCCGGTAATTACTAATGTTAACTTATAAGAAGAGCCGGTAATTACTAATGTTAACTCATAAGATGAGTCGATAATTACGGATATTAACTCAAAAGATGAGCGGGTAATTACTGATGTTAACTTATAAGAAGGGTCGGTAATTACTAATGTTAACTCATAAGATGGGGTGATAATTAAAGATATTAACTCAAAATATGAACTGATAATTAAGGATGTTAACTCATAAAAGAGCCAGTATTTACGAATATTAGAGAAAGGAATTTATATGCCTGACGGACATAGAATTATACTGAATCTATTTATATCTCAACTAGAAGGAGCCGATATCAATAGCATATTGGATTGCGGCAGCGGCAAAACAAGCCTGGGCATACTTTCATCCAGGTTTGATAACATAGTAATTGATGCTATCGTTTATCCAGGTGATTTGAGGAAAATAAACTCAATAAAAAGTACAGGATTAAACCAGGATAAGTATAACTTAATTGAATGGGATATATGTAAAGAACCGGTAAAGACTCATTATGATCTGGCTGTATCCCATTTACTCCTGGGTGAGGCAGCGAAATTTGGTAATCCGTTTGAAGACTTGTTTTTAAGTTTAGTGTCGGTAAGTACTAAATACTTAATAGTAATAGACTATCTTGAAGATACCAGTGTAAACTATAATTTTATGGAACGGTATCTTGAAGATAATAATTATGAGATTATAGATAAAGTAATTATAGAAAATAAAGAACCCCAGGACTTTACCGGTTTTACCGGCTTCCATAACGTAGGTTATCTGCTTCACCAAAAATGATGAATTCTTATACCGATTTAAGGGTTTTGTACAGAAATAATGAAAAAGAAGAAGCAGGTAACCATTCTTCTTTTAATTACAAAATATTCAGGTAATTGCGAAACACCAATCTAGTAGTACCGATATACCATGTTTAATATGTTTCAAAGTTGAATTTCGCCCGGAAGGCAATTAGAAGCTCTGAAATTCATATCAATTGTATGATATATTAGTAAAAACATATAGTTTCGCAATTACCGAATAAAAGATACGCGTCTTAAACTCAATCATATTTAATACTGAATTATTCATTTTTATTCAGTATGCTGCTGATGCACTTAGTAGTAAAAATAATAGCTACAATTAAAACCCCTGCTATACAAGCATATTTAACAATTTTTGTTACATCAACATTGACGGATGAACCGGCTCCGGCTGATGCAGGTACTTTATCATTACACATACATCTTACCTCCTTCTCAATCTTAAGTTCTTAATTAATATCCAAGTTCCTCACCCACCAGTATTACTTTAATCCGACCGGGAATCTTAGATTTCCTGGTTATGACAATTTCACAGCAGATACAGTCCTCGGTCAGGCAATTTGCACATCTGCCAAGTTCGGCACAGGGGGTCTTGTAACCAAGTCTGGTGACATTAGGAGGAGCAGCCATATTCCGGACCCGCTCAATTCCAGTGTTAACGTCTGTTACGATTTTATTCATACCCGCAATAATAATTACGTTCTTAGGACCTGCAATAAGGCAGGCTACCCGGTTACCGCCGGCATCTA
>JAEZSL010000099.1 GCA_023443925.1 Bacillota bacterium
CATCTTTGGACAATATCTATTTTTGTTTCAAAAGAAAACTTTGCATTTCTACCCACAAAAAATATGCTCCCTTCTAAGTATCAAGTGTTTTATTATTTCACTTGTCTACCTATAAGGGAGCATATCATTGGATGGTCAGGGCTGTTTTTTTGGCTCTGTGTCAACCTGCTAAGGAAAGTCAAGAAGTAATAATACAATTTATTTCTTGACTTTCCTTAGCAGGTTGATACAGAGCTTTTTCTTTCAAATAAATGATTCAGATTTGAACGGGTATGCAATCCATATAGTTATTGATATATTATATCAATTAAAAACAAACAATTTGCATTGGGTTTCATGCACAATAACGGTTAATATTTAATAAAATCTGCATTATATAGAAATATCATGAAAAGTAATTGTAGAAAATTCTGTTTTTTTATCGAAAACGTTAGACTGATTTGTGTATAATGCTGATAATTATTTCGTATACCTGAGTTAGTGAAATAATTATCAGAGTTACTGTTTACAAACTCTGATTGTATAGGATAAGATTCTATTCATAAATTGATATTAATTCATTAAATTTAATAAGAACAATCTAAAATTTTTATAAACAATCTAAAAAAAATAGCAAGGAAACCTTGCACATTGTCTAAAGTATAACAAACTTGAGCGTTGTAAAACATATGGGGTTATGCTATAATAACTCATTGTGAAAATTGTATAATATTTAGATAAGGTGACGATTATGAATGTAATTTATGCATTAATTTTTTATCCATTGGCAGCATCCATTTTTATCTTTTTTGTCAGAAACGACGGAGTGAGAAATGCCGCAGTCAAGGTCAGTGCATTTGTTGTTGCGCTATTGACCCTGTGTGTTACTGTAAAGTTTTTCCGAAATGGGATTATTTTTACACCTTCTCATGTTGAAATTATTGATTTTCTGATGATGGGAGTAGAAATACTAATTGCTGCATACGTCATAATTGTGGGCTTTAAGAACAAAAAGTACATTGTATCATTATTCGCATGTTTACAGACACCATTAATTCTGTGGTTTGAATTGACGAGAAAGCCTGGCATCGAAGTAGAAAACAGTATAGTTTTTGATAAGCTTACAGCAATTATGGTTTTGATTATAGGTGTCATAGGAAGTTTGATATGCCTGTATGCAGTTGGGTATATGAGGTGGTATCATACACACCATAAGGATTACAAAGAAAGAAAAAGTTTCTTTCTGGCAGTTTTATTCTTGTTCCTTTCCGCCATGTTTGGCTTAGTTTTAAGCAATGATTTAATCTGGTTATATTTCTGTTGGGAAATTACAACCTTATGCTCTTATTTACTGATTGGATATACCAAAACGAAAGAAGCGAAAAATAATTCTTTCAGGGCCCTTGCAATCAATCTGGGCGGCGGTCTTGCCTTTGCAGCCGCAATTGTATTTACGGGTATTAATTTTAAAACCCTGGAGTTATCCGTTTTAATCGGCATGAAGCCGGAGGCTATGGTTTTAATACCGGTATTCCTCCTTTCAGTTGCCGCACTAACCAAATCTGCACAGCTGCCGTTCTCCTCCTGGCTGCTTGGTGCTATGGTAGCCCCTACTCCTTCCTCCGCGCTGCTGCATTCAGCAACTATGGTAAAGGCAGGTGTTTACCTGATAATCAGATTAGCTCCTCTGCTAGGTACAAGTGCAGTAGGAACTATGGTAACCGGAATCGGTTGTATTACTTTTCTGATCTGTTCCCTGATTGCCATCTCACAAAGTGATGCGAAAAAAATACTTGCCTATTCAACCCTGGCTAATTTAGGACTCATCGTTATCTGTGCCAGCGTCGGAACACAGGAATCCATCTGGGCAGCTATTTTACTTATTATATTCCACGCAATTTCCAAGTCCCTGCTGTTCTTATCGGTTGGTTCCATTGAACATCAGATTGGAAGCCGTAACGTGGAAGACATGGATATTTTACTCCATGTATCCAGAAAACTTTCCTTATATATGATTATCGGAATTGCAGGCATGTTCCTGGCACCTTTTGGTATGCTTATTTCAAAATGGGTTGCTATGAAAGCATTTATTGATTCCAATCATATATTAACTGTTAGTATTATTGTTTTTGGCAGTGCTGCCACACTTTTCTACTGGACGAAATGGATGGGCAAGCTGGTATCCAATGCCAATGTGAAAAACCGCAGAAAGCATACTTTCTTTGCGGAAGAGGAAATACCAATCTTTATACAGGCAGTTCTCGTGGTAGCGTCCTGTTTTGGTTTCCCGCTTATTTCAAAATATGCACTGGTACCGTTTCTATCTGATCTATATGGAACGGATATTTTATCCCCTATTGGTTCCAGTGATGTTAAAATTATGATTCTTATGCTTGGAATGCTGTTAGTTATCCCCATCAGCTTTATCCCTCTTTATAGACAGGATAAGAGAAGAATTGTACCTATTTATATGTCCGGTGCAAATACCGGGGATAATGAAACCTTTTATGGCTTTAGCGGGGATAAACGTAAGGTTGAATTACGAAACTGGTACCTGGAAAGTTATTTTGGAACCCAGAGATTGGCATTCTGGGCCAACATCGCAGCAATCTGTGTTTTGTGTTCAGGTGTAATTTTTCTAATCGGAGGCTTCGCAAAATAATGTTTATATTAATTATAATTGGAATATTAATTTTAGCTCCCATAGCAGGGGGGCTGCTTACCGGAATAGACCGCGTCATAACGGCCAGAATGCAGGGTAGACAGGGTCCTCCAGTGCTGCAGCCCTTTTATGACGTATTCAAACTTATACAAAAAGAATCCATAGAAGTAAATCTGATGCATCGTTTTTATGTGTACATTGCTCTGATTTTCGTTATGCTGACTACCGTAATTATGCTGACGGGAGGAGATATTTTACTAGCCATTTTTGCACTGACCCTGGGCTCCATATTTTTTGTACTGGGAGGTTACGCTTCCAATTCACCTTACAGCCTGATCGGTTCGGAAAGAGAGCTGCTTCAGATGATGGCGTACGAACCCATGGTGCTGCTTACAGGCATTGGCTTGTATTATGTTGATAACAGCTTTTTTATAAAAGATATCATTTCATCCCAGACACCATCCATTATCTATCTGCCTGGAATGTTTTTGGGACTTTTATACATTTTAACCTTTAAACTCAGAAAATC
>JAEZSL010000092.1 GCA_023443925.1 Bacillota bacterium
GAAAGTAATCTGAATATAAAGGCAAATATCTGGGTCAAACTGGTTGAAGAAACCTTATTAACGGGAATAGACCGTGCCTCGGAGTGTTTACATCTGGCCTTAAAAAAGTGTGAAGAAAGAGAAGGAACCGCAACCTGGGCGAAGCTTCCTGAAATATACTGGGAAGAGGCCGCAAAGGAAATGGAGTATATATAATAAAACATCTTGACTCTGACACCGTGTCGTACTTTATACTTCCTGTAAAGGATATAGAAAGGAGGACAAAACTTGGAATTACAGACTATCAGCCAGGTTTCAAAAGATTATGGTATATCCACAAGAATGCTGCGTTATTATGAGCAGGCTGGGCTCATTAAAAGTCTTCGAAAAGAAGATTACTCCTACCGTGTTTATGATGAAACCGCTAGAGGCCGGTTGCAGCAGATTATTATACTCCGTAAATTACGCATTCCGGTAAAACAGATTGATATCATTCTAAAATCGGAAGATGTATCCGAAGTTATCGGCATTTTCTTTGAGAATATAAAGGAAATTGATGATGCGATAACAGCTTTATCCGCAATTCGGTCTATATTAGGCAGCTTTCTGGAAAAATTGAGGGAACTGACCTGTGTTAATATTAAAACAGATTTACTAACCGACAGCTCCCTGCTTTCAATTATTGACTCCCTTTCTCTTACCGATAATCGAATTAAGGAGGAAAAGTCATTGAAGGATCTGAATAGGGCAAGTACCGGTTTACCAAAACTACAGGATGTGAGGGTTGTTTATCTGCCGCCGATGACGATGGCTGCAGCCCATTATACGGGAGAAAACAGTGAATTAAATTCCGGTGCCACGATTGATAAGTTTGTAACGGAAAGCGGCCTGCTGAAGTTTAAACCGGATATCAGGCAATTTGGATTTAATTATTCCGTAGAACGGGCAGAGATCGGAGAGCCGGCACCCGGATATGAGAGATGGGTTTCGATTACTGAAGATATGGTAGTTCCTGCACCGTTAATCAAAAGAAAATTCACCGGAGGGCTTTATGCTGCTCATGCCATTAGTATGGGCGAGTTCGACCATTGGCTTTCATTACAGGAGTGGGTAAATGAAAGCGACAAGTATGAGAATGATGTTAATTCCGTACGCTGTGCACCTTATGTGCAGGGTATGGATTCCGGACTGGAGGAACAACTGAATTATTACAGTAATGTCCAGAAGCCTGATTTATTAGGAAATACCCTGCAGCTGGATTTACTTCTGCCAATAAAGCTGTCTTCAGAAGCCAAAGAGGAAGCCTTTGAAATCCCGGACAGTGAAGCTGCCTGTGGGTTTAAAGCAACACTAGTGGTGAAAAATAAATTTAAGATTATGGGATTTACAAAAATACTTACGCCGGAAATGGGTGAAATGGAAGAAGCCGTCCAGGCATTCTGGAAGGAAGTAAAAGCAGATGGTCGTCTTGAAATTCTTTTAAAATATAAAACATCCGGAAGTCCTGTTTTAGGTTTTGGATCTTTTGACATTGAGTGCCGGAAAGCCGGAGGTTTTCGTTATACCATATGTATTGGGGATAATGACATCACAGATACAAAAGGCTTTAAATCGCATTGTAACTTCAATAAAAAAATAGATACATCAAAATGGGTATGTTTTGAAATGACGAAAGAGAGCTTTATTCAACGTTTCTGGAAGGAAAACCCTCATACCCTCATTCAAAAACTGGGATATTGCTTTAACGGTCCCATATCCGGTCATTTTGATGTGTTTCACAATGGCCTTACCCGGATCTATGAGCCGGAAAACCAGGAAGATAATGAAAGTACCGTACATTTTTGGATGCCGGTAAAAGCATGAGTAAAAGCGGACCGTACGGTTTATCTGGTTTATAAGTATACTATATCTCTGTGTTCAGTAAAGATAGAGTTATCAGAAACAGAATATAAGAATGAAATATATGTTTTAAAGTCAAAAGATGTAATAATGTGTCACATTAGTGAATCCTAAGCATATGATACTATGGGAATGAAAAATTCCTATAGCTGATATGCAAGGGGTGTAAAACATGGAATATCCAAACAACGATTACCAGAACTGCTATAAAGAGCAACGGCATGTTCATGAAGTCCAGGGCAGTACCAGGATAGCTGAACGCCGTGAAGACCCTCATAACCACAGGTTTGCAACTGTATCAGGAGAAGCAATTCCTTATGGTTGTGATCATTATCATGAAGTAAGGTTCAGAACGGACTTTTATGAAGATCATTTCCATGAGTTTTGCGGAAGAACTTCAGGGGCAATACCGGTTGGCGGAAACAGACACGTTCATTTTCTAGAATCGGTAACTACGGTTAACGACGGACACAGTCATAAATTTAGAGTAGCAACTTTAATTGAGGACCCCATTGGGGAAGATTGTTAGAAGTAAATAAATCAGCATAATTTATGTAAACTCCGTATTTATAAGGATCATAGCGAAATAACCTAACCTGCAACGTTTTTGTGAAAAAATATCTACCGTTGATATTTTAAAAAGTAATCCATGGCGTGAACAAGATTATTTATCCTGCACAGGGGAGCTGTGCAGGTTTTGAATAAATCACTTTTTGCAATCGATTAATTAGCAATATTAGCAGCCCCAAAGTGAATGAATACGATTATAAAAAGAGGGTGTTGATTAAATTGGCACAGTACAAAAAATAGAACTGGGTTAAAAACGAAATAGAATAGATAATTACATAAAGAGATAATTTATTAATATATAAATATTGTTCTGGCAAAAGACTAAAAAGCAAATAAAAAACCATAAAAAGGCCATAACCATTTAATCTTGGTTATTGGCCTTTTTCAGTTTTTAGTGGCGTGTTCCTATATTTAAATAATTTAGAATTATTAATATTATGATATTGACAATAGTGTATGACATACAGTATAATAAATTCGAGGTGATGAAATGGATTCAATGAATGATTTAATTAGTTCGCTTACGGTTGAATTAAAAAGAGGTACGTTAGTGCTTTTAGTACTGAGCCAGCTTCGTACCCAGGAATATGGATATTCACTTGTTCAGAAGCTGGAAGAGAAGAATGCGCCTATAGATGCCGGAACTTTGTATCCGCTGCTGCGCAGGCTGGAAAAACAGAAACTGTTAGTCAGTGAATGGGATACCAGTGAAAGCCGGCCCCGTAAGTTTTATATGTTAAGCCAGGAAGGTAAGGAAGTATATGCGAGACTGAAAACCGAATGGGAATTTCTTTCGAAACACTTGGAGAATTTATTAATGGAGGATGAGGATAATGCAGTTGATTGATCGATATGTATATGCCGTTACGGAGCATTTGCCGGAGGAAATACGGGAAGATGTAGGGCGGGAACTTAGATCTAACATAGAGGATATGCTGCCGGATGACGCCTCGGATAGTGATATCCGGAAAGCACTTATGGAACTGGGGAATCCCGGTAAACTGGCGGAAGAGTATAATACCAGAAAAAGATATCTGATTGGGCCGGGACTTTACAGTAATTATATTATGGTATTAAAATTGGTTACCGGAATTTGCGCAGCGGTTTTTGCAGGAATCTCATTAATTGAGTGGATGGTGAATTTTTCCGGCGGCAGCACTACCCCTGGTATAATAAGCCAGACTACTGCCTTAATCCCAGCTTTAATGTCAGCCGTTTTTGAAGGCGTTATTCAGGGGGCTTTATGGGTAACCCTGATATTTGTAATACTGGAGCGAAGCGGTGTGCAGGACGGATATCTGCCTTTTACCGGCAGGCAATGGACTCCGGACGATTTGCCGGATTATCCCCTGAATAAAAAGAACCGGATCTCCCGCACAGAGGCGGTAATATCCATTTTGTGGACCATTATATTTACTGTGCTGATTTATTTTAAACCCCAGCTTATCGCAATTTATATAAAGGATGGTAACGGAAGTCTGAATGCCATACCGCTTTTTAATACGGAAACCCTGCGGGCTTATTTGGTTTATATTCTCATTCTGGCTCTTGTGCAATTGGGGATCTTTGTGTGGAAACTGATTGCAGGAAGATGGAGTGTACCGCTGGCGATTGCCCATGCGGTATATAATGGGGCATTTTGTATTCTTTTTATTGCCATATTAAGCAATTATGCTCTGTATAATCCCGTAATCATGACTGGGCTTAAGGAATTGAATAATACAGCTTTAATAGCCGGTATTTCCAACTGGTGGAACACAGGGGTATATGTTAGTGCAGCCGTTGTTGTTATTATATGTATCTGGGACAGTATTTCAGGTTTCTTAAAGTCACGAAAGAAGTAACTATACGGGGTGTCTTAATAATACAGCCGGTTGGCCTTTATTCTCTGTGGTTTGTAGGAATGATACAATTAACGCTGGAATCAAGTGCTTCAGGAATCACAATATCTGAGAATCTATAGACGTATTGACGTTGACTTTATAAGTCATCTGCAATGCGTCTTTTTTATGGCCTATCTTACTTTTCGGAGCTAAACTTTCTACAATGTTCTATAGTTATAAAATATTAACATTGACAATGATAGAATATAATGTTAGTATATGGTAAAAGTTGATATTCGATAAATATCGAATATGAAAGGATGAGTAAGCAATGAGTGAAGCAGTAGCAGCAGAATCAAAGAAAACCGCCGGTTACCGGGAGGTATTAAAGCAGAAAGAATTTATGAAACTTATTATTGCCAATGTGATTAACCGTTTTGGAGATTCCGTGGACTCCATTGCTTTTACCTGGCTGGTTTTTGCATTAACAAACAGTCCGGCCTGGTCAGCCGTTATCTTTGGTATTAACAGGATTCCCACAATATTTCTTCAGCCCTTTGCCGGTGCCATGGTTGAAAGCAGAAATAAAAAGCTGATTATGATACTGATGGATATTATCCGGGGTATCTGTGTCAGTGTTATAGCGGTACTGCTTATACTAAAACTGTTGAATCCCTGGATTCTTCTTGCAACAACCCTAATTATTTCCAGTGCGGAAGCCTTTCGGGGACCGGCGGGAACTGCAATTCTCCCGAGGATTCTTGATAAGAACTGTTTTGAATTCGGTATATCATTAAATTCAACTATGTCCAATGTCGTGGAGTTAGCGGGACTGGCAGCTGTCGGCGCCATTATAGCTTTATTTGGTACCCAGACCGCAATTTTTATTGATGCCGCCACTTTTTGGGGATCAGCATTCATAATTCTTTTTATTAAAACCGGGGAAGAAAATACCGCCAGGGTAAAAATAAATGTAAAGGAATACTTTGATACCTTAAAAGGCGGCATAGAATATATCAGAAAGAACCGCATTATCATTAATTTTATATTACTGGCAATGATAGCGAATGGAATACTGGTTCCCTTAAATTCCTTAATGGCACCACTAGTGACTGATATTTTAAAACAGGGGGAATATATGTTGTCGGTACTTTCTTTTTCCCTGACGGTCGGTATGGTAACCGGCTCAGCACTTTATCCCTATGTAGCAAAAAAGTTAAGTACCCGTACTCTGATATTCATAGGCGGCAGTATATTAAGCCTCTATTACATAAGCCTTGTTTTATGCGGACTCCTAAGCAGCTATACGGCAGCTGTTTATCTAATCTGTACGGCAGCTTCTTTTCTGACAGGCTGCGTATTGTCTTTTCTTTTATCCGCTTTAAGCGTACAGTTTATGAAACAGGTGGATACGGAATATCTTGCAAGGGTAAGTGCTATTATGGGTTCCGGCTGTGTATGTACCATACCGGCAGCTTCCTTTGCCGTTAGTATTCTTACGGCGCTGCTGCCCCTTTCAGCCGTATATGTTATTGTAGGCTGCTTTGGATTGGCGATTTTTATAGTGATTTATTTAAAGAAATTAAAATTTGAATAGTACGGTGCCCGCAAGAAAATTGACTTTTGTTTTCATACAATACCTGTTATTATATAGTAAGAGATTTTGCAACGGTTTGTAACTGCGGAAAACTGGACAAAAATCATTGGGAGAATTTTCGCAGCAGCAAAATGACGGAATCGTTATGTAATTTATTTTACTAAGATAAGAGGTGTAAGCAATGCAGGTGATTATTAAGAAAAAAATTAATTATGTGGAAGAAGCGAATCTATTATTGTTTAATTATGTGAACCAGATTACTTACGATAAGATGATAGCGGAAAGTTTCCGTAACTTTGCTTACAAAAAAGAAATCTTTGACAGAAGATATGAACATATCCTTGCCATTCATAATTATGTGACGGATCACATGAGGTTTGATAAAAATAAACTGGAATTTTATTTTAAGGAAATCGGTAATTCCCAGTTGAGCCTGTCCAACTACCTTCTGCCAATTTATACGGGAACCGGGTATGAGACTCTTAAAGAGTATGAAACGGCAGCCCTGGAAATGAATAAGGAAGAAATAATAGAGAACTTTGATGATATTTTATCCCAGTACCTAAGAATAGGTAAGTCCGGGGATGAAGGTAAGGTTGAAACTTTTGAAAACCTGCTGCTCATTATGGACCGGTCAGAAATTAACGCCGAGGAACGGTGGAAAATCGTTCAGGCCTATATTGACCGGGATAAACATATAGGAGAGGTTTTTGCCATATTAGACAGAACGATCCAGCTGCTTATGGAATGCAGGGACCATATCGGCGAACTTGAGCAGGAATTCTATGATTATTGGATGGATTATACAAAAGAAGCCGATTTAATAATGAACTTGCAGGAATATACCAATGTCATCTGGAAGTCCAGTACGGCAGGAACCTACATCATTCCCTCCATTTTCAATCCACAGTCAATCTCTTTTAGCATCAATGATGAAGAAGAAATGCAACCGGATTTGATACGTCTGGGTGTAATTTTAGATTCGAACCTGACTTTTAAACACTCCCAGATTGACGGTGATAAGCTCAATACCGCCTTGAAACTCTTAAGCGATAAAAGCAAGTTCGAAATACTAAAATTAATTAAGGATAAACCTGCATACGGCTATGAGATTGCCAATGCCTTAAGTCTCTCTACCTCCACCATATCCTATCATATGAACGCATTGATAACATCCAAATTAATTAAGATTGAAAAGGATGCGAATAAAATCTATTACAGCCTGAATGAAGAAACCGTCAATCAGATTTTGGAGGATATCCGCACCCTGCTGCTTCGTTTTTAGTAATAACCATAATTCCGGTTTACCACCGGTTTTTGACCCTTTCAGCAAATCCCAGAAAATCGTGTATATAGATGGAGCTGCCGTCGTCTGTGACCACCGCACCGGTAAATTTACCAAATACCTGATGCTGGCTGGTAGCAAATAACAGGGCGGAAAGGTCTAAATTCCGGTCATAGAGAGGTTCAAAGGACAGGTCAATCCGGTTGTCGTCGGAGGTGATGGTCCAGGGTTTTTTATATTCGTATTCTCCGCTGCTGTTTTTTGGAATGTGAAATTTTACTTTGCCAAGCTTGCTTGCTTTTCCGTTTAAGAACAGCATATTTTCCGAGGCATCGGTGGTATCGCCGAAACCATAACCCAGATTGAAGCCAAAGACATTATCTGCGATAAAACCCTGGGCGGCGCTCCAGTACCAGGTGGTTTTGTAAGGCCACAGCCCCCTTCCCCAGTCCAGCAGGCCAAAGGAAGTGGAAGGCAGATAGGAATAGCTGGTGTTTTTAAGATTGACATAACCGGATGCGGTCATGCCGATTACTTTCCGGTTATAATAAAAGTATTTTTCATTTTCCACAAAGGGTGTGGCAGCTACCATAGAATCTTCCGGCTCATTGGAAAGGCGGATGGAGGCTGTCAGGTCAGAGCCTGCTGTGAAATTTTTTAAATATAAAGAGAGGGCACGGTCCTTTTCTTCATGGACAATACTTAAGCTTACACTGTCATCCCTGTAATTAATATCACCGGTTAGAGAGGATTCGGGCAGAACCCAGCCGGAAACGATTTTCAATGTATTTTTAGTCAAAACCGTATATTTTTTTAAGTCTATTACAGTTGCACTTATCAATAAAACATGCGAAATATTCGCGAGAGTCAGGGCAAATGCGGAATCTTCATTGTAAATCAGATAGTAATCCCATTCCTTTAAACGGAGTTTATAAGCTGCGTTTTCTCTTTTATACGTTAACAGAGGTGAGGTTGCGTAACCCGTCTGAACTAACTCACCATATGTATTCAATAAATCGGAAGGTTCTGTAATTTTGTGCTGCATTCTCGGTCACCGATCCCTAAATTATTCTATATGTTTATATGTTATTATAGAAATTAAACTTCAAGAACCGGCTCTATGGAATTATTGTTTTCAATGTTATAATCTATTATAAAAAAAGGAAAGCCGGTTTCTGGCGGTCAGCCATAGCCGGCTCTTTTGTTTCATGAGATGGTCTAATTATCAGGGACAGTTATTCTTCCTTATTTTTTTCTGCCGTTCTGGTAAAGATTTTTATTATTTCATTTACAACAAAGGGCACCAATGCAAACAGGAATACAATGCCCCAGTCCTTTAAGCTTATGTTATGGACTTTAAAGGCACTTGCCAAAAACGGTACGGAGATTACCAGCAGCTGAAGGAGCAGACCCACAATAATGGAGCCAATCAGATACTTGTTGGAAAATACGCCAATCTGAAATAATGACTTGGAGGAATTTCGCATGGTCAGGGAATAAAACAGCTGTGAAGCAGCCAGCACGACAAAGGCCATAGTTCTGGCATAGGTTAAAACTTCTTCCGGTATATCAGCAGCCCCCAGGCTATAGCCATGCTCATAAAGGCCATAGTAAAACGCAGTCAAAGTCAAGATGCCAATCAGAATACCGCCGATCACCGCCCTGACACCTGCGCCGGCTGCGAAAAAGCTTTCCTTGGGATTTCTGGGTTTTTTCTTCATAACATCCTTATCACCGGGATCAATTCCCAGAGCTATTGCCGGCAGGGAATCTGTAATTAAGTTAATCCAGAGAATCTGGGTGGGCATTAAGGGGATGGGCCAGAAAAACAGGATGGAAGCCAGGATGGTAATGACTTCGCCCAAATTACAGGATAACAGGAAGATAACGGATTTCTTAATATTGTTGTAGATATTACGTCCTTCTTCGATAGCATTTACAATGGTTGAAAAATTGTCATCCGTCAGAATCATGTCGCTGGCGCCTTTTGCAACATCCGTACCGGTGATACCCATGGCAACGCCAATATCTGCATATTTTAAGGAAGGTGCGTCGTTTACACCGTCACCAGTCATAGAAACAATATTGCCCTGAGATTTAAAAGCCCGGACGATTTTAACCTTATGCTCGGGGGACACTCTTGCAAATACACGGTAATCCTTTATTTTTGTAGAAAATTCATCATCGGAAAGATCTTCAATCTCCGCGCCGGTAATGCTTTGCTTAATGGAGGTTGCAATTCCAAGTTCTCTGGCAATGGCCACAGCAGTATTTTTATGATCGCCGGTAATCATGACCGGTGTAATTCCGGCGGCTTTTGCCTCTTTTATCGAATCCTTTACTTCCAGCCTCGGCGGATCAATCATACCCACAAGACCGATAACGGTTAAATCTTTTTCCATATCTTCCGGATCAAGGATACGATCCGTATCTTTATAAGCAACACCAAGAACTCTTAAGGCAGAATCAGACATTTCTTCCGTAATCCGCAGATAGTCTGCCTTTAATGCCTCCGATAAGGGGACGATCTGGCCGTTAATCAGGGCGGTGGAGGATATACTCAATAAATTATCTATGGCACCTTTCGTATGAACCCGGTAGCCGTTACCTTCTTCATTCAGAGTAGACATGAGTTTCCGGTCGGAATCAAAGGGGTTTTCCGCAACCCTTTTGTATCCTGCATTTAAATCTGCTTTTGTAAGCTGAAAACGGTTACCTAACATAATAAGCGCTACTTCAGTAGGGTCGCCGGTACCCTGACCGTTTTCATAAGTAGCATCGGAACACAACACCAGGGATTTAATTAATTCCGATTCATCTTTCCCGGCCTGCATCGGTCTGGTATCATCCACCGGAAGGTCCTTTAAATTGTGGAGGGTATATTGCTTTACAACGGTCATTTTATTCTGGGTCAGGGTTCCTGTTTTATCCGAACAGATAATATTAACGGAACCTAAGGTTTCCACTGCCGGCAGTTTTTTAACAATGGCATTAATTTTAGACATTCTGGTTACGCCAAGAGCCAGCACAATGGCAACAATGGCGGCAAGTCCTTCGGGTATAGCTGCAACTGCGAGACTGATGGCGGTTAAAAACATTTCGAATAAATCTCTTTTTTGGATGATTGCAACAAGGAAGATTACCACACAGATACCGATGGCGATAAAACCAAGTATTCTTCCAAGCTCATCCAGCCTTTTCTGCAAAGGTGTCATCTCGTTATCGTCTTCTTCCAGAATCTTTGCAATTTTACCGATTTCCGTATCCATAGCGGTGGCAACCACCACGCCTTCACCCCGCCCATAGGTAGCCAGTGTGGACATAAAAGCCATATTAACTTTATCACCAATGGGTGTTTTCGGGTCTTCCAGCTGTTTGTCCGCATCTTTGGCAGAGGGCACGGATTCGCCGGTAAGAGCGGATTCTTCAATCTGGAGATTGGCACTTTCCACCAGCCTTAAATCAGCCGGGATATAGCGGCCTGCATCCAGTATAACAATGTCTCCCGGTACTACTTCTTCCGAATTGATTTCTAATACTTCACCGTCACGGCGGACTAAAGATCTGGGAGTTGTCATCTGCTGGAGAGCTTCCACGGCTTTTTCCGCCTTGGCTTCCTGAACGACACCAATAACAGCGTTGAGTATTACGACTAACAGTATGATGACAGCATCAACATATTCACCGATAAACAGAGTAATAACGGCGGCGCCTAAAAGTACGTATATCAGCATATCCTTAAGCTGTGCCAGAAAAAGTGAGAGCAGGCTCTTTTGGGGTTTACCCTCCAGCTTATTCAGACCGTACTTATTAAGTCTTGCAGCTGCCTCGTCCCTTGTAAGGCCGGTCATGGGGTTTACATTTAACTCTTTGAAAACTTCGTTGGTGGACTTTGAAAACCACATATAAAACACCTCTTTCATTATTTAATTAAATAGGTAAATACAAAATGATATAGTTTTTCGTATATATCATATATTTAATACTTGCTTAGCTTTTACTGTCCTCCGGGCAGGCATCAGGTCTGAGATTGCATTAATCTCATGATATATAGATAAAATAAAGGTATATCACAATTACCTATATTTAATAAAGTAAGCCGGATACATTAAGACTGACTTTATGGTTTCTATTAAAAATCTGTACCTTACAGACGATGATAAACGAAATACCATCTATCACTATTTTTTCTAATATTTGCTTCTTTATACTCTGGTAATTTATTGTACAATAATTTCTTCGACTAGTAAATTAAATTTGGATTAATTTTCCTAAAATAAGGCATTATGCTCTACTTAATAGTTTTGAAATTAATTATTATTAATAAAAATTAATCTTATCTATAAAAATCGGTTGACAAAATCATTTAAGTGGAATAGTATAATAACATAAAAACATATGAACAATTGATCATATGTTCAAAGGATAATTGTGGAGGACTACTACATGGAAGTAAATACAGATATTGAACGTTGCAATTGTACTGTTATACATGAGGATGTTATTGATAAAGTCAAAGATTTGATGCCCACAGAGGAAAATTTATATGATCTGGCAGAACTCTTTAAAGTATTCGGTGATACCACCAGAATTAAAATTCTGTGTGCTCTGTTTGAAGCGGAGATGTGCGTATGCGATATAGCTGCCCTGCTGAATATGACCCAATCGGCCATATCCCATCAGCTTAGGGCACTTAAGCAGGCCAGACTGGTAAAATTCAGAAGAGAAGGGAAAGTAGTCTTTTATTCTCTGGATGATAATCATGTGCAAAGCATATTCAGTCTCGGCTTAGTACATGTGAATGAAAAATAATCTGTAAAGGTGGGGAATTGTATGAAAGAGAATCGAGTGGAACTTATACTGGAAGGACTTAGCTGCAGCAACTGTGCCATGAAAATCGAAAAAAAAGTGAGTGATTTAAAAGCGGTTAAAAGCGCCAGCGTGAATTTCGCCACAAAGATGCTGTTTATTGAACCGGAAGCAGAAAATACCGGTGAAGTTATCTTAAAAGATGTTATAAAAATCATAAAAGCGGTGGAGCCGGATGTGACGGTGATGGAAAAACCGGTTCGGCAAAGTAAAAATAAAGATCTTGGACACGAAGACGGCCAGGGTGAAAGTTGCAGCTGCCAACATGAAGAGTGCCATGACAGGGAGAAAGACCATAAACAGGAACTAAGTCAAGGCCAGGGTCATAGCCATGGATACGAGAGCAGCCATGAGCAGGAACACAGTCATGGATACAAGAACCGTCATGAACAGGAACACAGTCATGGATACAAGAGCAGCCATGAGCAGGAACACAATCACGGACATAATAGCACCCACGAGCACAGCCATGGTAAAGACCAATGCAGCCTGGAGGAAAAGGAAGCCGGATGTGACTGCTGCAGCGGTGAACTTCCGGAAGAAGATCACTTTATAAGGAATAAACTGCTTCAGTTTGGCAGTGCTGCGGTATTATATGGAATCGCAATGCTGTTTAAATTACCTGGCTGGGCTGAATTAACCCTGTTTTTCATCAGTTACCTGATCGCCGGCGGTGAAGTACTTTTAAAAGCCGGACGTAATATAGTCAGAGGTGATATTTTCGATGAAAATTTTCTTATGGGTATTGCCACCATCGGTGCTTTTGCTATCGGTGAGTTTCCGGAAGGTGTGGCGGTTATGCTGTTTTACCAGATCGGTGAACTGTTCCAGGGTATCGCTGTTAACCGTTCCAGAAAATCGATTACCGACCTGATGGATATCAGACCGGATTACGCCAACTTAAAGACCGGCGGTGAGATCCGTATCGTTTCTCCCGAAGAGGTAAGAATCGGTGATATTCTTATTGTAAAACCGGGTGAAAAAGTTCCTTTAGACGGAAAAGTTATAGAAGGTTTCTCCATGGTGGATACTTCTGCTCTGACCGGTGAATCCATACCCAGGGAAGTTGGGACAGAGGATTTGGTATTAGGTGGTTTCATTAACAAAAATGGCCTATTAACTATTGAAGTCATACGGGAATTTGAAGAATCCACCGTATCAAAGATATTGGATCTGGTACAGAATGCCAGCAGCCGGAAAGCGCCTACGGAAAACTTTATTACCAAGTTTGCCCGCAAATATACTCCGGGAGTTACCATCGCAGCGTTATTACTGGCGGTCATCCCGCCCCTTGTTATTCCGGGTGCCACTTTTTCCGAGTGGATTTACAGGGCACTGGTCTTTCTGGTTATATCCTGTCCCTGTGCATTGGTAGTATCCATACCCTTAGGATTTTTCGGAGGTATTGGAGGAGCTTCAAGACATGGTGTACTGGTTAAGGGCAGCAACTATCTGGAAGCCTTAAATTATGTTGATACGGTTGTTTTTGATAAAACGGGAACCTTGACAAAAGGTGTGTTTAACGTGACCCAGATTAGTCCCGCCGGCAATCTTTCAAAAGAAGAAGTGCTAAGGTATGCCGCTTATGCGGAGAGTTTCTCAAATCATCCCATTGCCGTGTCCATCTTAAAAGCATATAACGAAGATGTGGATAAAAATGAAATAGAAAATTATGAAGAGTTATCCGGTCTGGGAATCCGGATTACCCTGAAGGGAAAAACGGTTCTGGCAGGTAATGCAAAATTAATGGAACAACATCGTATTACCTGTGAAACTGCTTCCGCTCCCGGAACGGTGGTTTATGTTGCGGTGGATAACGAATATGCCGGCAGTATCTTAATATCCGATGAAATAAAGGAAGATTCAGCTGAGGCTTTGAAAGCACTGAAAAATATGGGAATCCAGAAGCTGGTTATGCTGACCGGTGACAGCAAAGCTACCGGTGAAAAGATAGGTGCAAAGCTTGGGATGGATGAAGTTCATGCGGAATTGCTGCCCGATGAGAAAGTCTACAATCTGGAAATACTGGATAAACAAAAATCATCCAAAGGCAAGCTGGTCTTCGTAGGTGACGGCATTAACGATGCTCCGGTTTTAGCCCGGGCGGATATTGGAGTTGCCATGGGAGGTCTGGGTTCGGACGCGGCTATTGAAGCAGCGGATGTGGTTTTAATGACAGATGAACCCGGTAAACTGGTAACTGCGATTAAAATAGCTAAGAAAACCCACAGTATCGTATGGCAGAATATAGGCTTTGCTCTGGCTATCAAAATAGTAGTACTGATCCTTGGTGCCGGTGGTCTGGCAACCATGTGGGAAGCCGTATTTGCCGATGTGGGTGTAGCACTCATTGCCGTATTAAATGCCATGCGTGCCATGAAAATGGATGTATAAAAGTAAATAGACCGGCAATTAATACAAAACCTGTTCCACTGCAAAGCCAGAGGAACAGGTTTTGTGAATCCATTCTATGTTGTTTGCAGACAGCAATTTTACCTGATTTAGAATCATGATAATTTCTATTAAATATTGTGTGTACAGGATAACTTACGGTTGTAATAAGGCAGGAAGGCAGAATTAAACGGTTATTGATAAAAGATTATCTTTTAGGGGTAATCTTTTTTTGTTTCTATCCATAAAAACTCCATAAAGCTTTGTTACAATTTTAATGATCAAATAAGTATTCCGATAGCATAGGGGGACATAAGGACTTTTACCCTGCTATAAAAGGAATCAATATAATGCTGCTGCCGGCAGAGAAAAGATAGCAGAAAATGGATATAATAAAGATAAACTACGGCAGTATTACGATATAGAACAGTACGGCGGCTGAAAGAAAATAGATACAAAGAAAGGATGCCACATTTTGATTCTTTCAGCGATTACCAGTGGCAGTACCGCAGAATGACCTGCGGTATAAGGTGGAAAAATGAAGACAGAGCAACTTAAAATTACAGGTATGACCTGTGCAGCCTGTGCCAAAGCAGTGGAAAAGGCAGTTGTTAAATTAGAAGGTATCTCAAAAGCAAGCGTGAATTTTGCTACGGAAAAACTGCATTTGGAATATGATGATGCAAAGCTGAGTACGGAGTTGATTAAAACCGCGGTTGAAAAAGCCGGCTATCATGCCCTGGAGGAAACCAGAGCCAAAGAAATTACGATGGCTGTTTCCGGTATGACCTGTGCTGCTTGTGCAAGAAACATTGAAAAAGCAGTAGGTAAACTGGAAGGTGTGGAAAGTGGTACGGTTAACTTTGCAACAGAGAAAGCAACGATTCAATATGATCCGGCCAGAATCCGCTTATCCGAGATTAAGGATGCCATTGCAAAAGCCGGCTATAAGGCACTGGATGCCCAGGTGGGAAGTAAAACCGATGAAGACCGGGTAAGAAAACAGAAGGAAATAAGGACGCTCTGGACTAAATTTATTGTTTCCGGTGTGTTTTCCATACCTCTTTTATACATCGCCATGGTTCCTATGATAAGCTTTGTAAATCTGCCGTTTCCGGGAGGCCTGGACCCTATGCAGTACCCCCTGGTGTATGCCCTTGTGGAATTAATCCTGGTGATTCCGGTACTGATTGCCGGTAATAAATTTTACTCCGTGGGCTTCCGAGCCATAATCCGCAGAAGCCCAAATATGGATTCTCTCATTGCCATGGGTACTTCGGCTGCGGTGTTATACAGTATTTACTCTACATTCCGGATTGCAGAAGGAGAGTTTGGTCATGTGGAAGACCTGTACTTTGAAACGGCGGGAGTTATAATCACCTTGATCCTTTTAGGTAAGTCACTGGAAGCAGTTTCAAAAGGCAAGACCTCCGAAGCAATCAAGAAACTTATGGGACTTGCGCCAAAGACCGCCATTGTGATCCAGGACGGAAAAGAAATCCTGATGCCCATTGAAGAAGTTGAAGTGGGCGATATCTTATTGGTAAAACCCGGAGAAAAGATACCGGTTGACGGTGAAGTGTTAGAGGGCAGCTCTTCCGTAGATGAATCCATGCTGACAGGAGAAAGTATCCCCGTTGAAAAGAAAGCCGGAGATAAGGTCATCGGTGCCAGTATTAATAAAAACGGATTGCTCAAATTCAAGGCAACCAAAGTTGGCAGCGATACGGCTCTGGCTCAGATCGTTAAACTGGTGGAAGATGCGCAGGGCTCCAAAGCGCCTATTGCCCAGATGGCGGATATCGTATCCGGATATTTTGTACCCATTGTATTTGCCATCGCCATAATTTCTGCTCTTGCCTGGTACATCAGCGGCCAGGGTGAAGTATTCGCCTTAACCATTTTCATATCCGTACTTGTAATTGCCTGCCCCTGTGCTCTTGGACTGGCAACGCCTACGGCGATTATGGTGGGCACCGGTAAGGGTGCTGAAAACGGTGTGCTGATTAAAGGCGGCGAAGCCCTGGAAAGCACCCATAAGATAAAGACCATTGTATTTGATAAAACAGGCACCATTACTGAGGGAAGGCCGGAAGTCACGGATGTCCTGGCAACGGAACTCATTGACCGGGAGAAACTTTTACAGATTGCCGCTTCCGCAGAAAAAGGCTCGGAGCATCCTCTGGGTGAAGCCATTGTAAGGGGTGCGGAGAAAGAGAATTTAAGTATCATTCAAATCGACCGCTTTAACAATATCCCCGGGCACGGTATAGAAGTGGAGCTGGACGGAAAAACTGTTTATCTGGGTAACCGCAAATTAATGCTGAGTAAGGAAGTAGATTTAACAAGCCTGGAGTCCGAATCCGACCGTCTGGCCTCGGAAGGCAAAACCCCTATGTATATTTCCTTTGGCAGTCAGCTGGCCGGTATCATAGCCGTTGCGGATATCGTAAAGGAGAGCAGTGCGGCAGCCATTAAACAACTGCACCAGATGGGCATTGAAGTTGCCATGATTACCGGTGATAACAGAAGAACCGCGGAAGCCATTGCAAAAGAAGTAGGTATTGACCGGGTTTTAGCGGAGGTATTACCGGAAGATAAAGCCAATGAAGTGAAAAAACTTCAGGCGGAAGGAAAAAAGGTTGCCATGGTAGGCGACGGTATCAATGATGCCCCGGCGCTTGCCCAGGCCGATATCGGTATTGCCATCGGTTCCGGTACGGATGTAGCCATGGAATCGGCGGATATCGTATTAATGAGAAGTGACTTAATGGACGTTCCCACTGCAATTCAGTTAAGTAAAAGTACTATCCGCAATATCAGACAGAATCTTTTCTGGGCCTTTGCCTATAACATTGCCGGAATTCCCGTAGCAGCCGGAATCCTATATGCACTTGGGGGTCCCAGATTAAACCCCATACTTGCTGCGGCAGCCATGTCCTTAAGTTCCGTTTCCGTATTAACCAATGCCCTTCGCTTGAAGAGATTTAAGCCATATAAATCCGTATAAAGGGATTATACTATTCCTAGGTTATAAATCGCAGATAGGGATTACAAGGGAATGAGTCCATTAGCATTAAGAGAGCGCATAGCATTAAGGAAGAGAGTGCATTAACATTAATAAAGAGAGTCCTTTAATATTAATGAAGAGAGTGCATTAACACTAAGGAAGAGAGCGCATTAATACTAAGGAAGAGAGTGTATTAAAATTAAAAAAGAAAGCGCATTAACACTAAGGAAGAGAGCACAATAACATTAAGAAATAGAGTGTATTAACATTAAATGAAGTGAGGCTGGATAAAAGCAACGGTAACAGAACTATTTTCTATAGATATAAGTAGTATCAAAGCACATTAATAATGGTTTTTATCCTAACAGTGCCGGTCAGACATGGTATATTAGGAATATAATAAAATTAACCGCACTCCGAAGTTTACCCGTGAGGTGCTTCCGGGAGTGCGATGTAACCTGGAGGAAAGAATGATAAGAAAAAAAATCGCAATTTTTATGACAGCCTTAACACTGGCAGGAATCCTTACTGCCTGCGGCCAGGCAGATGTAGTCGGTAAAACAGCTGTAACTTCCTTTGGCTCTCTTGTAAATAAACTGGGAGATCAGGTATCCCTGGATGAAAGTAAAAATGCCTGGGTACTGTTATCACCCACCGGTGAAAGTCTGGAACTCAGCAGGGATTTTGGCAGTGACAATGCAGATGCGGTAGTGGAATTTGACGCAGAACCTTTTGTAAATGCCGGTCTGGATGTCTCAAAGCTTCCGCAAGAACAGTATGTATACGACTCTGCCTCCGGCAGAATCACAATGCCCTATGAATTCAGCCAGGATGAATTTACGTTCACGGATACTACGACGGCAGTGGATACTTTTCAACAGATTGTTGACACCAACCGGAAAATCATCGGCTATCATGCACAGCTTGAACATTATGGAATCGCCCTTGGCAACGGCAATATGTTTGAATGGGCAAAGGATATGGCTAAAAACGATAAGGACCTGGTATTTGTATTAGATCCCCAGCCATTTATAGATGCAGGTACAGATCCGGCCAAAATAGAAGGCTGGGTATTCGGAAAAGTAAAGGTAGATAACGGTAAGGGCAAAATGGTTGAAGTTGACAAACTGCTGAAACCTTTTGATTTAAACTAATGGAATGCACCCGTTGTGAATACAGGCAATTTGTAGTATACTAAGGCATAAAACCAGGTGTACGAAAACTGCCTGACTGCAAGGGGTGCTTTTGTAATACAGAGGGCATAACACATCTATGAGTTGATGTATTCTTTAGTTGGAATAAGATTAAAAGTGGGTTGTAATTTTTATCCTTACTATTTAAGCAGTATCGCAAGCAGTGTGATGCGAATAGGAGTTATTATGTTCAGAAAATTAAAAACAGCAATTCATAAATTATTGCTGGAAATGGCTAAGGAAAATCAGGAATTATACGGAAAAGGCAGAATGGACTGCTGTAAGCTAAACAGTGACCGTTCAAAAAAGAGGTGAAAATTTGGGTAACGACAGTAAACGGATCCTTATTGTTGAGGACGAAGCTAAAATAGTGGAATTTATAGAGTCCTATCTGCTGAACAGCGGATATGTAGTATATAAAGCATTTACCGGACGGGAAGCCCTTAAAATCTTTGAACAGCAGAAAATTGATTTAATCCTGCTGGACTTAATGCTGCCGGATATAACCGGGGAAGAGGTCTGTCTGAAAATACGGAAAAACTCAGGGGTTCCTATCATTATGCTGACTGCAAAGAGCGGTGATGAAAACATCATTAAAGGTCTGGATATGGGAGCGGATGATTATATGACAAAGCCCTTCAGTCCAAGGCAGATGATCGCCAGGGTAAATGCAGTATTTCGGAGAAGCGCACCGGAGAAGGACACAAAAAACATATTAAACTTCCGTCAGGGTGATCTGGTCATTGATACCGCTAACTATACTGTTAAGAAATCAGGAAGTATTACTTACCTGACACCAAGTGAATATAAAATACTGATTACTCTTGCCAAACGGCCGAATAAGGTTTTTACAAGAGAAGAACTGATTGATGTAGCTTTTGACGGAGATTTTTTCGGTTATGACAGAACCATAGATTCTCATATTAAGAATCTCCGGGCTAAAATTGAAGATAATCCCAAGGAATGTACCTATATCTTAACGATAAGGGGTATCGGATACCGGTTCGGAGGTGAGTAGGTTGACCTTTTCCATACGGAGTAAATTAACTCTTTCCTATATTTTTATGTTTATTGCAATTATCGGAATTACCAGCCTTTCAGCGAAAGCAGGCTTAAGAAAACAATTTGAAAATTATGTCATGCGGAGGCAGGAAAAACAGATTACGGAAATCATTGACCTCATTCGAATGAAATACCAGGAGGATCAGAAATGGGATACCAGCTATCTTGAGATTATCGGTATGAATGCTCTGCAAAACGGTATGATTATTGTAATAAAGGATGACAAGGACCGGAATATATGGTCCGCTTATGAACATAATAACGGTATGTGCCAGGCCATGATTATGAATATGAGAGCGAATATGTGCAGTTACTCGAATAAGTGGAATGGAGAATACCAGGAAAAGTCCTATCCCATCCAGAACGCCGGGACACAGCTGGGCACTCTTACCACAGGTTATTTAGGGCCATATTATTTTAATGACGAAGAGCTGATCTTTATCAAAGCCCTGAATTCCCTGCTTCTATTTACCGGCATTTGTTCCTTGTTAATTGCATTTGGGCTGGGTATCTTTATGTCCGTAAGAATCAGTAAACCTTTAAAGAAAATTGCAGTAAAGGCCCGTTCTCTTTCTGAAGGAAGTTATAAGGAACGTTTGATTGATGAATCCCATACCAGTGAAATTGGAATATTGGCGGAAACCATCAATGAACTTTCTGATGCCCTGGAACATAAAGACAAGCTCCGCAGGCAGCTGACCCAGGATGTAGCCCATGAATTGAGAACGCCCCTGACTTCCGTACAGGGTCATATGGAAGCGATGCTGGACGGGATCTGGGCTATGGATAAGGAAAGATTAAGCAGCTGTTACGAAGAAATTATCCGGATTAAGAAACTCATTGGCAGCATCGAGGATTTGTCCGGTGTTGAGAATGAAAATGTACTGCTTCATAAAGAAGATTTTGATTTGTCCAGGCTGGTGGTAAGGCTTTTGAATAATTACGAAAATGAGTTCTTATCAAAAAATATACAGATTAATTATGCAGAAGCACCTATTATGATACATGCTGATGAGGATAAGATGAGCCAGGTATTAAACAACCTGCTTTCCAATGCCCTAAAGTATTCCAAGGACCATGGAGAAATTACAATCATGGCAGAAAAAGAGGGAAATGAGATTGTAATTCGTGTCAGCGATACCGGTATCGGTATTGCCGAAGGAGATCTGCCTCTTATTTTTGAACGGTTCTACCGGGCGGACAAATCCAGAAGCCGTCAGTCCGGAGGAATCGGTGTGGGGCTTACGATTACCCGCGCTATCATAGAAGCCCATGAGGGCACCATAAGGGTAAACAGTGAACTTGGCAGGGGTTCGGAATTTATTATAAGGCTTCCGCAAAGGTCTTAAGGAGAAGTTTTATCATACAAGAAAAAGGAACCGAGAGGATATGGAACTGACCTCCTATAAGTTAGATTTCTAGATATTTTTAAATCTGACTTATAGGAATCACATCATATCCTGGGGTTCCTTTTTTAATGTTTTTGTTTCATAAACTAATATTCGGTTACAGTATTCTCATACAAATCACACCTATGGTCGCATTAATAGGAATGTCTAGATAGTCCAGGCAGATCATACCGCAGTGCGGGTTCATATCATCGGGATAGCTTCTACATTCCGTACCGCAGTGCGGGTTCATATCTTCGGGATAGCTTCTACATTCCGTACCGCATGACGAGACATGTCATCAGGATAGCTTCTACATTCCTTACCGCATGACGAGACATGTCATCAGGATAGCTTCTACATTCCGTACCGCATGACGAGGCATATCATCAGGATAGCTTCTACATTCCTTACCGCAATGCAGGGACATGTCATCAGGATAACTCATATATTCAATACCACAGACTTGGCAGATATATCCGCATTTCTGGCATAGCCAGCTTTCCAGGGGGCAGACCGGGCAGTTTATTTGCTGATAGTAGAACATTCATCAAGTAACATGGCCTGGGAAACCCGGATTACCACCTGATAGGAATCAGATGATTATCATATGATTGCAGGCAGCCCTGCCTGAACAGACATTATAAAATCCATGCTCATATAATGTTAAATAGCGGGTTCAGAAATCATATTATGATTATCCATGGAGTTTTCGAATATGCATACTGTCTCAGAAAATCATTACATTCCCTGCATCGGTTTATTATACCGATTTATAAATCATCTTTTTCATATACAACCTTCAAATCAGGCTGATATCCCTTTTCCATCTTATGTCTGGCTTTCCGGTTTTCTACCGAATCAAAGATAATGGAAAAGTCATAATTCTCCGGATACATCTCACTGGCAGAAGCTTTTAACTGAAGTCTTTTGTGGTTAATATGCTGTTTCTGCTTTTGTATCTGAACGCCTACCTCACCTTTTTCATTGGCTGTCTGGTAAACGATGCCGATTTTTTTCTGAGGATATACCACGACACTGTCACCGATCTGAAACCGCTCGCTTCGGTTACTGACCGGTTTCTCTGCTTTATCTTTCTTGATATGCTCCGTAATAACCGGCACCGGCATATCCTTGGCATCATCCAAAAACGAAGCATCCGGTATAGTCTGTGAAGAAGTACCTGGTATGGTTTTTGATAAAGTGCCGGGAGTTCTTTGATAGGCCTCCCGATAAGCTATTTCAAGCATTTTCTTAGGCATACCCAGCCGCTTGGCAATATATAAGGCACAGCTTTCTCCGGCTTCCCCGATTTCCAGGCGGTACAGAGGTTTTAAGCTTTCCCGGTCAAAGGCCATTTTCGCATTCAATAAGCCCTCGCTACGATCAGCATAATCCTTTACTTCAGGGTAATGGGTGGTAGCTACGAACAGGCAGCCTTTTTCCTTTAATTCCTCCAGGATGGCGATAGCGATGCCCATTCCCTCGGCCGGATCGGTGCCGGAACCTAATTCGTCCAGTAAAATGAGGCTTTCCTTATCCGAATGATTTAAAATATCGATAATATTTGTAATGTGGGCAGAAAAAGTAGAGAGGTTTTCTGTAATACTCTGCCCGTCTCCAATATCACACAGTATCCGGTTGTTCATACAAATCTCTCCGGACTCACAGGGAATGTGAAGGCCGCATCCGGCCATAAGTGACAGCAATCCCACGGTTTTTAAGGCTACGGTTTTGCCGCCGGTGTTGGGACCGGTAATTACGATTCCCTGAATTCCCTTACCTGCCGTGAAGTTCAAAGGAACGCAGTCGGCAGCTTTGATCAGAGGATGCCTTCCGTTTTTAATATTAAGGTATCGTTCATGATTCATTATCGGAGGTATGGCCTGCAGATCCAGGCTAAGTTTTGCTTTTGCAAATATAAAATCCAGGGTTTCCATAGCCTCCATGTTAATCTTAAATGAAATCATATTATCGTGAACCAAAGCGGTGAGGGTATAAAGAATTTTTCGTTCTTCATTCTCTTCACCGATCTTAAGGAGTGTAAGTTCTTCCTCCAGCTTTAAGACAGAGTTGGGAACGATAAAATGGGTTGAACCGGTGGAGGATATATCCAGTGTGGAACCACCAACCTGGTTTTTATATTCTTTTTTTACCGGCAGGACAAAATGCCCGTTCCGGGTGGAGATAAAGCTTTCGGTAAACCATTCCTTTTTACCCCTCAGCATACTTTCCAGCTTGCTTTTAATTTCGGTATTCACATTATCTATTTTACGCCGGATATTTTTAAGCTCCGGAGAAGCACTGTCCTCCACCCGGTTTCCTCTAACGGCAAGATTAATTTCTTTTAACAGCGGGTCCATATCCTGAAGGGAATTCCCGTAGAAAGCAATGTTAACCCCAAAAGACTCCGCTCTCTTTAAATAACTTCTGACCCGGTTACAGGACGTAATAAACTGCGCGGTTTGACTTAACTGTTCCGGCAGCAGCATGGAGCCTTTCTCCGTCAGCTCCAGTATGGAGTCAATCTCTTTCATGGAGGGAAGAGGAGGGGTTCCCATGCCGTCCAGAATCTTTCTGGCTTCCGTAGTTTCTTTTATTTTGGCATTGACCTCGCTTAAGGAAAGATAAGGTCTTAAATCTGCCAGTTTCTTCTTTGCACTTTCAGAACAAGCGTTATCTGCCAGTCTGTTTAATATCTTGTCAAATTCCAATGCCTTTATCGTTTTATCTATCATTTTAAAAACTCCTTTAACAAATGACCGCACCAGGGACGGACTGCTGCAAAATTTATATTTAATATTTAAGTCAGATCCCAAAGAAATTTCATTTCACAGGGAAACATATTTTAAATTTGTACTAATTAGCACCTTTTTTGTATAAAAATACCCCAAGGGAAATTCTACCTTTACAAGTATAGAATCGTCCCCTGGGGCATTCATCAAATAACAGATTCATATAAAAACAGTGAAAAATATATGGCAGCGGGCAGACCCTGGCCTTGGACCGCTGCGTGGATAACAGGACTGTTTTAATGAGTATTTGCTGTAAAGGTATAAGTAAAGACATAACAAAACAAGGCTCTTACAGCCCGTGTCATTTCTTCACTCATAATGAAATTAAGTGCTAGTTAGCACAAACCTCTTTTACAGATAATACCGACATCAAAACCATCCTTTCAGATTTTTTATAATCAATTTTTTCGTATAACAATTGCATATTAACACAGAAGTAAAAGAATGTCAAAGGGAAGTTTGAAAAAGTTTGTGTCAAGTACTCGTTGGCAACTTTCCAACTGTTTTTCTATAATGATTTTTGATATATTTTTTTATCGACAAATAAGCCTTCTACAAGACTTCTTTTTCTTATCTAAATGCTTTTTTAAATG
>JAEZSL010000214.1 GCA_023443925.1 Bacillota bacterium
CCCTGACTGCGAAGTTTTTTGATATGCTGCGGAGGATCAACTTTGGGTGCTCTGGGATCCATTAACCAGGAACGTACCTTATGGGTAGAACTCACCTCAAAGTAAGGAGGTCTTTCAAGAAAATCTATCTTTAATGCCTTGGGATTCCTGGGTGCATAGGCATCTCCTTTTATGGTCTGGAACAGGTTGGGCGGAGTTCCTTTGATGGTGTACAAATCCTCTCCTTTTACACCCAGCTGCGGCAGCGAAGATAGCAATGCCCAGGTATAAGGGTGTTTGGAATTATAAAATACCTCATCACAATTACCGATTTCTACAATATCACCGGCATACATTACGGCAATCCGGTCTGCCACATTGGCTACCACACCAAGGTCATGGGTGATATAAATGGTAGTCAGCTGATATTTTTCTTTTAAGCTTTTTAGGAGCTCCAGTATCTGGGCCTGTATGGTTACATCCAAAGCCGTTGTAGGTTCATCACAGATCAGGGTCTGAGGCCTGCAGGCTATAGCAATGGCTATTACAACCCTTTGTCTCATTCCGCCGGAAAATTCATGAGGGTATTGTTTATACCTTCGCTCCGGATCTGTTATACCTACATCTGTTAATATTTCAAGAACCGCTTCTTTTAAATCATTGCCTTTTAAACCCTGGTGCAATTCAATGGCTTCCCCAATCTGGGCACCGATGGTTTTTAAGGGATTTAAGCTGGTCATAGGATCTTGCAGTACCATGGCTATTTCCCGGCCTCTAATGGACTTCCAGTCCTTTTCGGTCTTAAACTCCACCAGGTTTTTATCTTTATAGAGAATCTCTCCGGAATCAATATAACCGTTCTTATCCAGGAGTCCCATAAAGGTTTTGGTAAATACGGATTTACCGGAACCGGATTCTCCTACGATGGCCAGACTTTCTCCTTTGTAGACCTCCAGGGATATATCCCGGATTGCATGAAGCACTTTTCCGCGGAGATTAAACTTTACATTGAGATTTTTGACGGATAATGCAATTTCTCTTTCCATATGCGTATGTGCCTCCTATACATGGTTTTTCGGATCAGCAGCATCAGCAAACGCATTTCCGATGATATAAAATGAAATGGTTACAATGGACAATACAACGGTAGGAAAGATTAACTGGTACCGCAGAGCAGCACTGGCCAGAAGGTTACGGCCGGTAGTGATCAGATTGCCAAGGCTTGGAATATTTACCGGAAGTCCTAAACCGATGTAGGTAATAAACACTTCGCTTCCGATGGCTTCGGGTATTGCTAAAGCCATACGAAGCATAATAACGGACACCAGATATGGCAGCAGGTTTCGGTAAACAATCCGGTGCGTTGGCGTACCAAGGCAGCGGGAAGCCAGATTGTAATCCCTGTCACGGATAATGAGAATCTGGTTACGGATAAACCGGGCCATACCGATCCACCTGGTAAGGCTCATACCGATTATCAAACTGGTTACACTGGGTTTCATAACATAAGAAAATAAAATCAAAACAATGGTGGAGGGAATATTGTCCAGCACATTGTATATTTCCGTAAAGATAAAGTCCAGCTTCCGGACATATCCCCACAGCACACCTACCGTAATACCTACCAAAGCCTCTATTATGGCGACGATAAAGCCGATGGTTATGGAGGTACGGGTTCCGGCCCAGACACGGCTCCATAAATCCTGTCCGATGGAATTGGTACCAAACCAGAAGGTTCCGTCCGGTTTATGATTGCTGATCTGCATTCCGCTGGCATTGTTATTTACCAGGTTGGGATCTATCTGTCCCGGCAGAAAGGGCTGGATACAAGTAAACAGTAAAATAAAAATGATAACGCCAAGTAAGGTAACGGCAACCTTATTATGCAGGAATGCCTGTAATGTACTTTTCCAATAAGAATAATTGGAGTAACCGGTTTTCTCTGCGGAGCCTTCATCGTATTCGGCAAAGCCAAAGAGTTCGTTTTGTGCCCCTTTTCCTGCTTCGGTAAGGCTGTTTTCTAATTTAACGGATTTATGTCCTAATATAGTCACTAACGGGCACCTCCCTTTTTGCTGAAACTGATACGGGGATCAATAATGGTCATTAAGATATCTCCAAGAATCAAACCTAAAATTCCCACACAGGCAAATAAAATTACAATCGCCTGTACCATGGTATTGTCCTGACGTTTTACTACATCCACTAAAAGACCGCCCATTCCCGGAACACTGTAGAGGGATTCCACATAGATGGAGCCTACGATGGTATTTAAAAATGAACTTGGAAGGTATTGTATCATGGGAACAAAAGCATTCCGGAAGATATGCTTTAACATAATATCCTTACTGGAAACACCTTTTGCAATTGCCAGTTTAACATAATCCTTATTACTTTCATCCACCATGTAACGGCGCAGCCACATGGAATAGTAAGCAATGTTACCCAGGGACAGAGAGACAATTGGTAATATCCAGGTGGAATAATTATCTTTACTAAACAGCATGGAAAAGCCAAAAAAGTCATGACCGAATACCTGAATGAATAAATAGTAAACTGCTGCGGGTACTGCCTGAATAAATACTATAAATGCAGTTCCGAACTTGTCCCAGAACCTGCCCTTAGACCTTGCCATCATAGTGCCTAACGGTATTCCCAGCACCAGCGACAGCATTAAGGAGATTCCGCCAAGGGTTAGGGAAATAGGTATTTTAGTCGCCAGTATCTTTGTTATGGGTACATTGGCACGATAGATTCGGGATACTCCGAGATCACCATGCAATAATTGTACAAAGAAGTTTTTTAACTGGATGGGAACAGGTTTGTCCAGCCCCATATTTACAATACCCGAACGAATCTGTTCCTTTGTAAGTTTGTCAAAATTCTGAAAATACCCTTCAATGGGCATTAGTCGAAGCAATATAAATACAATCGATATAATGATGATTAATGTAATAACAGACCGGGCTAATCTCTTAGCAAGATATTTTATCA
>JAEZSL010000216.1 GCA_023443925.1 Bacillota bacterium
TATTATGTAAAAGGTGTTATGATCGGTTCCGTAAAAGGATGATCGGTATGTACGGCATGGAAGGGCCATGCTGATAAAAAACCATACAAAATAAATTAAAGGAGAGGTTTATATGAAAAAAAGACTACTTGGTATACTTATGGTAACCGTAATGTCAATTTCTCTGCTTTCCGGCTGTGGTAAGTCCGGAAATGATAACAAAGGAACAAAACCGGCGGAATCCACCGGTACCAGTACGGAGGGTACTGCCCAAACAGGAGAAGAGACAGCACAGGCAGGTCCGCAGAAGTACGATGATGTTAAATTAAAAATGCTTATCTGCTGGAACGGCGGATTTAAGACAGCAACAGATCAGTACAACAATGAAGTAGCAACGGCAATCCGTGAAAAAACTGGTGTTACTGTTGAATTTGAAGGTATTATGATGAGCGAAACAGAAAAGCTCAATCTCTTATTTGCATCCGGCGATATGCCTGATATGATCAATGCACCTTATTGGGGTGGAAATGCTGGTGAAACAGCGGTTATTAAGAAGGCAGCTTCCGAAGGAAGACTTCTTCCCATCGAAAATTTACTGCCAAACTACCCGAACCTTGCCAATGCTTATGATATCGGTATAGTTTCTCAGTCTTATTTAGAAAATGACTTGGATTATGCAGGTTTTGACGGACACCGTTATATACTGCCTCAGGAAACTCCCGGAGATACAGCAGATGTAACAAACTGGGCATATGGTGTATTTGTCCGCGGCGATGTACCTTCAGCTCTTGGTGTTGATCCTAAGACAATTAAAACTGCAGATGATTTATATAACTTCATGGTAAAAGCAAAAGAACATGGATTTAAAGATGTTAACGGCAATGACACGATCGTTGCTACTACTTACCATAACGGCTGGGATTATTCAGGATATTCCATTAATCTTGCATCTAAAAAGTTCAGTAATTACAGAAAACAGGCAGACGGCACCTATACTCACCTTGCTTTAACCGACGAGTGGATGAACAGAAACCTCTTTACCTGGAAGTTAGTTAATCAGGGATTATTGGATGTGGAATGCTTTAAACAGACAGACGCTCAGGCAGATGAAAAAGTTGGTAACGGAACCGCATTATTTGCTTCTGCTCAGTACGGTGTAGTTATTAACTCTACAAAACTTACCGGTTTATACAGTTCCAAGCCGGAAATGCGTTATGTGCCTGTAGGTCCTATGACATACAGCGATGGTCAGCCTTTTGTACAGCTTGAACAGAACGGACGCGGCGGATCTCCAGCAATTATTTTCCCTACAACCTGCTCTAATATCGAAGCAGCAATGACTTATCTTGATTATGTAAACAGCGAAGAAGGTGCACGTCTTTGCCAGTATGGTATTGAAGGCGACACATATGCTATGAACAGCGACGGACAGCCTCGTCTTAACAGTGATATCCTTGCCAGAAAAGCTGCCGGTGATTCTTCTGTTGACGATGAACTTCGTGCAAAAGGTATCAGTTACATTTTAGGACGTACTCTTCAGGCTGACAAACGTTTCACCTGGTGGGGTGAAATCAATGCCGGTGATGCAGATGCAGCTCCTCCGGAAATGACAGAATACAAACTTGCTCGTCCCGTTGAACGTGTAGATGGTTATCCGTTAGAAGGACTTGTAAATAAATTCGAGAATTACGATACAGTTAAGAAATTTGCTTTTGAAGGTACTACTGAGGAAGATTACAAACAACGTGCATTCTTTGCAGATACCGAAGCAGAAGCAAAAGCTATTCTTGAAGAATATGGAAATTACTTAATGACACAGGAAAATGGAATCTTTAAAGATTACTTAGCCTATGTAAACGAAGCAGCTAAATCCAGAGATGATTTGCTGGATTAATAAGGAGTTAACAAATAGCGGGAGAATCTAAATTAGCCTGATGTTAACCTTAAATGTGGGTTATGTTTTGGAAATTTGTATAAAATTGTGCGGATAACAGGCTGCTGTTATGAAAAAATATATTACCTCCTTGGTTTGTATGAATCAAAATATGATTTATAATATACAGCAGGAGCCCGCACATATTTTATACGAATTCCAAAACAGTAACCCACATTTTGTATAAAAGGATTTGGGTAGCAACACTTATAAAATATGTTAGGATCAAATCCCGGCAGACACTCGTAAACGGATACCGGATACAATTAGGAGAGATTTCGGATATCCAACTTACACAATAGATTAACAGTAAAGGAAGGGAAAAGCATATGTCATATATTCGTGAACGTTCCCAGGAATTAACAGGATTTCAGGAACACGCACCCTGGCAGCCCAATATCGATGTCCAGTGCGATTTTGTTATGGTATACGGTATTGATGCCACAATGCCTGAGAGGGTACGTCAGTTTAAGGAAAAAGGTTATGTTGTACATCTTATGACCGGTATCTCCTGGGGAGAATATCAGGATTATCTCTATGGAAAATTCGACGGCAGAAACCATTGGGACGAGAGCCAAATGGATCGTCATGGAAATCACATCAAGCATGGAAAAGAAGTTCCCTATATGTCACCATCCATTGCTTTTGCAAACTATCTTACGGAAAAACTGAAAGTTGCCGTGGACGCGGGAGTAGAAGCCATACACGTAGAGGAACCGGAATTCTGGGACAGGGGCGGATATTCGGAAGCCTTTAAAAGAGAATACCAGTTATATTACCGTGAACCCTGGCAGCCGCCTCACAGCAGCCCGGACACCAGATATAAAGCCTCCAAACTAAAGGCTCATCTTTATGCAAGAACCATCAGCCTTGTCGGGGATGCACTAAAGGAATATGCCCTGACAAACCATAACCGGGTTCTCAGATTTTATGTTCCGACCCACAGCCTTGTGAATTATACTCAATGGAAAATTATCAGTCCGGAAGGCGCACTGATTAACCTGCCTGCCGTTGATGGTTATATCGCCCAGGTCTGGACCGGAACCAGCCGTCCTGCCAATGTATTTGAAGGCGTGGTAAAGGAGAGAACTTTTGAAACGGCCTTCCTGGAATATGGAATTATGCAGGAGCTGGTAAAAGGAACCGGTCGTAAAATGTGGTTCCTGCATGACCCCATTGAAGACAACCCGGAATATACCTGGGAGGATTACCGCTATAATTACGTAAAGACCGCTGTTGCATCCTTACTGCACCCGGGTGTTCATAACTATGAAATATGTCCGTGGCCCAGGAGGGTATTTGACGGGGTATTTCCCCGGAAAGCCGGACTAGCAGGAGGAACCATTCCGACTACCAACATGCCCGGTGCAAAGGCCATACCGGCTGAATATGCCACCCTTCTTAACAGCATGGTGCAGCTTTTCGGTGATATGGACCAGACTGAATATAGTTTTGACGGTATCAATGAAGGAGTCGGTGTCCTGATGTCGGATTCCGGTTTATTCCAGAGAAGCTATCCGGATGGTATTATTCCCAGTGATGCAGCTGCTAATATGGAAAATGTTCTGGAAGGATTTAAGGACCGGATGCATGACGGTGAAGATTGTTCTGAGGAAAGCCGTACCTTTATGAACAAGGTGAACCAGGATGATACAGAATTCCGTGCCTTTGTGCAAAGCGGTACTTTCCCGGACTTCTTTGGTATGGCAATGCCGTTGTTAAAATATGGGCTGCCCGTAAGACCGGTGCTCTTAGATAATGCAAGACGCTATCCGGGATATCTGGATGATTATAAAACACTTATTTTAAGCTATGAATACATTAAGCCGGAATCTCCGGATGTCAATAATGCACTGGCAGCCTGGGTTAAAGCAGGCGGGACTCTGGTGTACATCGGCGACGGCAGTGATCCATATCACCGGATCGACGGCTGGTGGAACCGCAGGAAGGATTCCGGGGAAGCATCCGCATATGAAAATCCTGCACAACATCTCTTTGAGATGTTAGATCTTCCTTTAAATCCGGAAAATGGAGTTAACCGAGCAGGAAATGGTATTGTTATGGTTTGGAACATCTCCCCTTCCAGGCTCTGTCTGAATACTGAGGTAGCGGAAGAATACAGAACCCGTATTAAAGAACTTTTAGCTCTCAGAGGCAGAGACTGGCAGTATGGCAGTACACTTACCCTGAGAAGAGGGCCTTACATTATATCGGCAGTCATGGATGAAACCGGTGCCGGCAGGAAGGTATGCGAAGAAGGACATAGTTTCAAAGGATTGTTTGCCGACATGTTTGCCAATGATTACGCAATCATAACGGAGAAGCAAATCAAGCCGGATGAAAATACCATCCTGTTTGATTTCTCCAAAATTGAAGGAGAAGACTGGCGTATTATCGGCTGCTCAGCAAGAATATTCTCCCTGGACAGAACAGCTGACGGCTCTGCCTTTACGATGAAGGTAAAAGCTGCGGACAAAATAAAAGCATTTATAAGAATCCGTCTGCCCAAACCGGTAGCTTCCTTAACTGCAGAGGATGAGAAGGGTAATCCGGCAGCAATGGACTATTCCTGGGATGAAGCTTCCCAAACGGCACTGCTTCGTTATGACAGTACAAACCAGACTCTGTTGATTAAAGGAATATTCTAATCGAAGAATAAACGGAAAGGGTGCTTTTTGTTCCAGGAAGCATCCTTTTCTATAAATAAGATAGGTAATTGCGAAATTAAATAGTTATCCAATTATGCCATACAATTTATACGGATTTCATAGCTTCAGCTGCCCACCCGGTACAGATTCGATTCTGAAATTGTATTAATTGCCTGGTATATAGATACAACTTTGGCGTTTTGTAATTACTTTAAATTTGAAAGGAGTAAAGCATGAAACAACTTGCTGCAAAATATACGAAACTAAAAAGACAAGTAGGCGGTAATCGGGAGAAGTACCGTTATGAAGATACATTCGGCCAGCCTATGGAAGAATTCTATGGAGTGACTATGCCAAATGCATGGAACAGACGTATTCTGGCGGAGCTTGAATTCTCCATTCGTTTATCTAAAGAGCTGGACGGGCGTTTTGATACTATTTTACATGAAACCCTGGATTATCTGCTAACTCAGATAGCAGAAGAAGGTACCTTGACTAATGCAGTCTGCCAGACTGCAGAACAGATGCTTCTTCCTCTTTCCGAAGAATCAAAAGAATACGAACTGATTTTAGCAGCCCATGCCCATATTGATATGAACTGGATGTGGGGCTGGCAGGAAACCGTAGCGGCTACCATAGCAACATTTCAGACTATGTTAAAACTCATGCGGGAATATCCGGATTTTCATTTTTCCCAATCCCAGGCTGCGGTTTATAAAATAGTAGAGGATTATGCACCGGAGCTGATGGAGGAGATGAAACAGCGCATCAAGGAAGGTCGCTGGGAAGTTACAGCTTCCGCCTGGGTAGAGACAGATAAAAATATGCCCTCAACAGAATCTTTATTAAACCATATTTATTATACTAAGAAATATCTGAAAGAACATTGGGAAGTGGATCCTGCATCTTTAGATATCGATTTCTCCCCGGATACCTTTGGGCATTCCGCCCATTTACCGGAACTAAACAGTCTGGGTGGTGTGAAATATTATTACCATTGCCGTGGACTGGACGGTGATAATGCATTGTACCGCTGGAGTTCGCCCTCCGGCAAGGAACTTTTAGTATACCGGGAACAGCACTGGTATAACAGCGGAATTAATCCCTTACCGGGAATTAGTATTATTGATGTGGCGAAACGCTCCGGCGGCTTAAAAACCGGTTTGGTGGTTTACGGCGTCGGTGACCATGGCGGCGGTCCCACCAGAAGAGATATTGAACGCGGTTTGGAAATGATGGAATGGCCAGTATTTCCAAAGCTCCGCTTCGGTACGTTCCATGATTATTTCCACGCTGCAGAAGCGGTTAAAGAAAAGCTTCCGGTGGTAGATCATGAACTAAATATCACTTTCCCTGGCTGCTATACGACCCAGAGCCGTTTAAAACTCGGCAACAGACGTTCGGAAAGCAGCTTGTACGAAGCACAGTTTTTTGATGCTATTACAAGTGGAAAAGCCTATACCTCCTATAAAGAAGAACAGTATGAATCAGCCTGGCAGAATGTACTCTTTACGCATTTCCATGATATTCTTACCGGTTCTTGTGTACAGGAAACCCGTGAGCATGCAATGGGCCTGTTTTCCCATTCCATTGCAACAGCAGGTACCAGGGCTTCCCTGGCAATGCAGGCGATAGCCGGCCGTATTGATACGTCCGGTATATTACCGGAGGAAGAGGTATTACCTTCCCAGGAGAAAATCTGGTCCCAGTCTGAGGGAGCCGGAGCCGGATACGGCATTCATGCTCTGGAAGGTACTCCAGGGGTGGAACATGGAGCCGGAATAACGAGAATATTCCATACGTTTAACGCTACCGCTTTAGAAAAGGAAGAGAACTGTACCCTGACCGTATGGGATTGGACCGGGGACTTAAGATATCTTTATTTTGAAGACAGCCAGGGCAGGGAGATTCCCTTCCAGCTCTTAGACACAACCCAGAAGTCTTATTGGGATCAC
>JAEZSL010000320.1 GCA_023443925.1 Bacillota bacterium
GAAGGTATTGTACTAGAGGAAGTAAGCGCGTTGGGGAACGTGAGAGGGCAAAGCTATTATAAAGTAAGACTAACTGATACATGTACTTGGAATACGGGGTGCATATTTGGTTAGTCTTATTTTATATTCCAGCTGGAATAAGCTGTAAATTATGGAGAACTAAGGATAAAAAATATAACTATTAAGGTCTATTCAGAGGCAGTATCCAACTCCTGACCGGAATTTAGAGGGAACAAACAGCAGGGTTACTGGGGAATATAAACACCAAACCAACAGAAGAAAAGGATGGGAATCCCGGAATGATTGTGCAAATAGCAGTATGCGATGACGAAATAATTTTTCTGGATAATTTCGTAAATCAGATATCTACACAATTTAGAAAAGCAGGTATGGAAATTGAAATAAGTTCTTTTACAAATGGAACCGTTTTATTAGAGGAGAGCAAAAAGATTCCCTTTGATGTATTATTTTTAGATATTGAAATGCCTGGTAAAAGCGGGATAGAAGTAGCAGAGGCAATCCGGGCGGTCAATCCCTTTGTAAATATAATCTTTGTAACAAACAGGGATGATTTGGTTTTTCAGTCGATTCATTACAAACCTTTTCGTTTCATACGAAAGAGCTGTTTACCGGAGGAACTTCCGGAAGCAATCAGTGCTATGGTAAAGAAGATCAGCAGTGAGAATCAGTATTATACCGTAAGCTTTAATAATTCCTCCAGACAGATCCGGGTGACGGATATCATGTATGTGGAAAGTTATAAACACGATATTTTTCTTTATACCCGGGATGAAAAATATCGAATTAAAAGTAAATTACAAAGACTGGAGAAGGACTTTGAAGTCTTTGGATTTATACGTGTACACAGCGGATATCTGGTTAATTACCGTTATATTTATTCCATAGATAAAACAAAGGTTGTGCTGAATAATAAAGATATGGTTCCCTTAAGCCGTTACCGGCTGGAAACCGTGAAACAAAAGCTGCAGTTATATGCGAGAGGTACTTAAATGATAACATGGATAATAATTGAATATCTGGCTACTTTGATACAGTGCTTTGTATCGACAGAATTTGTTACCAGATACCTGGGATTTAAAAGCTGTTCACGAAATAGGTGGGTGGGATTTACAGCAGCCTTTCTGACTCAGGTCGGCGTAACTTTGATCATGAACCAGATCACTATTTTTGAAGGAGTTGCAGGGCTAATATATCCTGCTATCGTAATTTTATACGCCGTTTTCTTTTTAAACGGTTCCATATATGAGAAAATAGTACTTGCAAGTATTGATAACGTACTTAAAATGATAACGGGTATATCCGTACTGACGCTGATTAGTTATCTTTCCCCGCTGGAGGTAACAAATTTAATAATAAAACGGGGTATTGAACGTTTTATCGTATTAGCCATGGCCATGTCCAGTTATTTCTTTTTAACCCGCATGATTCTGCGGCTGCAGCGGAATAATAAATTTGCTTTAACCATTATGGAATGGATCGCCATCTTAAGCGTATTTATTACCTCCTTTGCTGCCGGAGTATTGGTATTTGAAATATTATTAACCAGTCCCAATACAAAGCAGAATGATTTTTATGCGGTCCTGATTATGATAAGCTTAATTTTAATCAATGTACTATGTTATTATATTTTTGTAAAGATGAGTGCCAAAAACAAGGAACGTCTCCAGTATACCTTCATGGAACTTCGGCTTAAGGAACAGGAAAAAAATTTGATAGAAATGAAACAGTCCTATGAAGAAATAAGAAAGATACGCCATGATATGAAGAATTATGTGGAATGTGCGGCAACTTTGTTACATAGCGGAAAAAGTACCGAAGCGGAGAATTATTTAGCCTCGCTTTTAGAAAATAAAATCAGTTTTGGTATACAAATGGTTCATACGAAAAGTGACGCTTTAAATGCGGTAATCAGTTCAAAAATCGGTTTATGCCAGAAAAACAAAATTGCTTTTCACTATGAGATAACCGGAAGCGTGGAACAGATTCCGGAGCTGGATTTAAGTATTTTACTGGCAAATCTTTTAGATAACGCCATTGAAGCCAGTATGAAGTTACCGGAAGAAAGGGAAATCTGTCTTAAGATTTATAATGAGCGGAATTATCTTACAGTCCAGGTCAACAATTTTATAAGTGAATCGGTGCTGGATAAAAACCCCCAGCTCCGGACAACGAAGAAAAATAAATTCCAGCATGGCGTAGGCAGTTTAAGTATTAAAGACATTGTGAATAAACATAATGGAATCATGAGTATATATGAAAAAAACCGGTATTTTTGTGTGGATATCTGGCTCAATGCAGGATTAGCCGAATAGGGTATACCAAACATGCCTGATGCCTTACCAAACGTGCTCAGGCTATTGAAAAGGTCAAAATAATCAGTTATCATCAAAGTGAACTTAAGGCTTACCTAAGTATATGTATTAGGAGGGGGTAGAGTGGCCAATCGAGTTGCTGTGAAGATAGCTGATTTTTTATGCAAAAATAATACAATTCGGAA
>JAEZSL010000354.1 GCA_023443925.1 Bacillota bacterium
CGGAGTACCTGTTAGATATCATTAAAGGAGCCTTCCGCAAGAATCTGCGTTACTTGTCTTTCTATGAGAAAGACAGTGATTTGATCCGTGTTACGGGATATCTGGTAAAACGCTCCGAGATGAATAAATTAGACGAAGGCCAGAATGTACTGCAGGATACTACGGCTTTGGGACTAGGTGCTTCAAAGAACGGTCATATCCTGTCAAGAAAGGTTCGCTGATATGCAGGCAGTTGTGAATAAAATAATACCATTCAGCGCAGTGGACGGACCCGGGAACCGGACGGTGGTATTTTTACAGGGCTGTAATTTAGACTGTAAATATTGCCATAATCCGGAGACCAGGAAAATATGCGTCCACTGCGGCAACTGCGTTAAAGTCTGCCCGTCAGGGGCGCTAAACATAGAGCAGGGGAAAGTAAGATATGATGCGGTAAAATGCATTCAGTGTGATAACTGCATCCGTATCTGTCCTTACGACAGCAGTCCCAAAACGCAGTTCATGTCCCCGGAAGAAGTTTTTCAGGTCGTACAAAACCAGATACCCTTTATCAGCGGTGTAACCGTATCAGGAGGGGAATGTACTTTATATCCGGAATTTATAAAGGAGTTGTTTATTCTCTGCCGGTCGGTTGGATTATCGACTATGATAGACAGCAACGGTACCATTGACTTTTCAGGCAAGGAAGAGCTACTAAAGGTGACCGACGGTGTCATGCTGGATGTAAAAGCCTTTGATGAAGGTCAGCATGAAAAGGTAACAGGTGCAGGAAATAAACAAATCCTTCATAACGCGGTTTTACTTGCAGAACGCGGAAAACTATATGAAGTGCGGACCGTAATCGTACCTGGATTATTTGATGGAGAAGAAACGGTTCAGAAAACAGGGAGATTATTAAAACCTTACCTGGAGCTTAAAGATATCCGATATAAAATTATAGCATACCGTCCCATGGGGGTACGAAAGGACTATGCTAATTATGAGGTTCCGGAACAAAAATATTTAAAAAGCCTGGCACTTCTCTTAGAAGAAGAGGGCTTTCATAATATAATAATTATTTAACATTATAAGGAAGCCCCCCGCTTCTTAGCGAAGCGTAAGCGGTAGGCCTAGACTTACTTGTTTCGGTCGGAGTTCAAGCTCCGACTGAAATATCTGCGTAGCAGATATAAGGTTATGAGCAAGTAGCGAAGCGGATTGCGAATATCCGCTTACCCTATCTTGCAGGCTTCCTGCCTGCAAGACGGAGTCAGATATACTTTTTTTGCAGGACAGGAAGCCTTTGGCTGGCGCTAAATAGGTTAGCAGCATGCAGCAACGCGGAATTCGAAAATCCGCTTTGACGAATCAAGGAGGAACAAGCTTGGAGAAGATAAGTCATTTGGACGAAAATACAGTCGTTATTTCCATGAAAGATATCGTTAAAAAATTCGGTGATTTCACGGCAAATGACGGCATTAACCTGACCGTCCATAAAGGTGAAGTACATGCCATTCTTGGTGAAAATGGGGCCGGGAAAAGTACCCTTATGAACATTTTATATGGTCTATATACACCCACATCCGGTGAAATCAGTATAAACGGAAAGCCGGTGCATATAAGTAATCCCAAACATGCCATTGAATTGGGGATCGGAATGGTCCATCAGCATTTTATGCTGGTACAGCCCTTTTCGGTTACGGAAAATATCATTCTGGGAAATGAAATGGTAAAAGGCCTTACTGTTGATTTAAAATCAGCAAGAAAGAAAGTAATGGAGTTGTCTGAAAAGTATGGTATGCAGGTGGATCCGGACGCTAAGATTGAAGATATTTCCGTTGGTATGCAGCAGAGAGTGGAAATATTAAAGGTTTTATACCGCGGGGTTAATACCCTGATTCTGGATGAACCCACCGCATCCTTAACGCCTCAGGAAATAAATGAATTGATTGAAATTATTGATCATTTGGTTCAAGACGGAAAATCCGTTATCCTGATTACCCATAAATTAAAAGAAATCAAGGCTACTTCAGACTACTGTACTATCATCCGTCAGGGAAAATATATCAAAACCGTAAAAGTCTCCCAGGTAAATGAAAAGGAACTGGCATCGATGATGGTAGGAAGGGACTTGGAATTTACAGCTGTTAAAAAACCCTTAACACCGGGTGAAACCGTTATTGAGGTGAAAGATCTGCATGCCAGGGATTACCGGGATGTTGAGATTCTAAAAGGTTTAAATCTCAGCGTTCGTCAGGGAGAAATTGTAGGTTTGGCCGGAGTTGACGGAAATGGACAGACAGAACTGGTGGAAATTTTAACCGGACTTAGAAAAGGTGTTTCCGGTCAGGTTATCATGAAGGGCGAAAATGTGTTTAATGCAAGTCCGAAAACTGTCTTTGATAAAGGAATCTCCAGCATTCCGGCAGACCGTCAGAAACATGGTCTTGTACTTGAATATTCGGTTGCAGATAATCTGATTCTGCAGAACTTTGAGAAAGAGCCCTTTTCCAAAAAAGGTATTCTAAAGAGAAATGCCATTAGTGACCAGGCCAGGGAACTCATTGAAAAATTTGATATTCGTCCTTCGGGCAGTGAGAATAAACCGGCCGGCAATTTATCCGGCGGTAACCAGCAGAAGGTTATTATCGCCAGAGAAGTGACAAATAACAAGGAACTGCTTATAGCGGTTAATCCTACAAGAGGTTTGGACGTAGGTGCAATTGAATTTGTCCATAAGTATATTGTGGAACAGAGAAATAAAAACAAAGCAGTATTGCTGGTTTCCTTTGAACTGGATGAAATTATGAGCCTGTCTGACCGCATCGAGGTTATTTTTGACGGCAAAATAGCAGGAAGTGTAGACGGCAGTGCTGCAGATGAGAACACATTAGGATTAATGATGGCCGGAGGATTAACAAATGAATGAAAAGAAGAGTATTTTAAACAGTAGTGCGCTGTATACCCTGCTTGCCATCATCATCGGTTTTTTGGTAGGTGCTATTTTGCTGGTACTGGCGGGCATTAATCCGGGAGAGGCCTATGGCAGGCTGTTAAGCTCCGTTTTTAGTAAACCGAAATCCATTGCCTGGTCAATTATCTATGCAAGCCCATTGATTTTCACCGGATTAAGTGTTGCTTTTTCCTATAAGATGGGGGTTTTTAATATCGGTGCGGAGGGTCAGTTCGTAGTAGGTTCTCTGGCAGCCTGTGTGGTAGGTATTCTGGTGGATGTACCTCCGATTATCCATGTACCTTTGTGTATTCTTGCAGCTGCGGCGGCAGGTGCATTATGGAGTCTGATTGTCAGTCTGTTAAAGGTAAAAAAAGGTATTAACGAAGTATTATCTTTTATTATGTTTAACTGGATCGCCTTTTATTTATCCAATTATATTGTGAATCTTAAAGCAATTCATAAAGAAAGCGGCGGAGAAGCGACAAAAGATGTTTTAAAATCCGCTACGATTTTACTGCCTCAGAGTATCCGTACCGCTCTGGGCTGCACCAACGCCAACTACGGCTTTTTGTTAGCGGTGATTGCAGCAGTTATTATCTGGTTTATCATTAAGAAGACAACCCTGGGTTACCGGATCTGTGCGGTGGGATTTAATCACAATGCAGCCAGATACGGTGGAATTAATTCCAACAAGACAGTGATGATAGCCATGGGAATCTCCGGAGCCCTGGCGGGACTTGGCGGAGCCGTACAGATTCTTGGTATGTCCACCAGAATCAGCCAGTATGCAGCCCAGGAAGGCTTTGGCTTTCAAGGTATTACCGTAGCACTGATCGGCGGCGGTAATCCCATTGGATGTATCTTCGCAGGACTCTTTTATGGAGCCATGAAATTTGGAGGTTCCAAATTAAGCTTAATTAATGCACCGTCTGAAATTGTGGATATCATAATGGGTACCATCATTTTCTTCATAGCAATTTCTTATGTATTTAAGAAGTTCTTTTTATCGAAAAGATTCAAGAAAAAGGAGGCTAAATAAATGGATTTCATAATTAAAAACTTAGGTCTTATTATTAATGCGACCCTCATTGCGACTCCTCCTTTGCTGTATGCCGCCCTTGGTTCCTGCTTCTCGGAACGCAGCGGTGTTGTAAATATCGGTATTGAAGGAATGATGACAATGGGTGCTTTTACCGGTTCCGTTGTTGCCCTGTTTACAGGAAATCCATGGCTTGCCTTTTTTGGCGGCGGACTGGCCGGCGCCCTGTTTGGTCTTTTGCATGCCATTGCCTGTATTTCCTTTGGCGCAGACCAGACCATATCCGGAACGGCGATTAATTTCCTGGCTCCGGGGCTTGCGGTGTTTCTCTGCAAGGCTATGTTTGATAATTCTTCCAATACACCGCCTCTTGATTCTGCCGATAAATTACCGAAATTATTCGAAGGAGTTTTTCCGGTAGGTTCTTTCTTAAATAATACCTTTAATACCTATGCTGCGGCGTACCTCTGTTTTATTACCGTAGCTATCGTTTGGTTTGTATTTTATAAGACCAGTTTCGGGCTGCGGCTCCGTGCGGTAGGAGAGCATCCGAAGGCTTGTGATACGCAGGGTATTAATGTATACCGGATCCGTTATATCTGTGTGGTTCTCTCCGGGTTCCTGGCCGGACTTGGCGGGGCATATGTAACACTGGCTACCGTAAACCAGTTCCGTCCCATTGTAATTGTAGGACAAGGTTTTATCGCCATAGCGGCTGTTATATTCGGAAAATTTACTCCTCATGGAGCTATGAAAGCATGTCTGCTGTTTGGGCTCTGCAGCGGGCTTAAAGTATTGGCCAGCTCCGGCAACCACGTTTCCCCCAACATTATATCCATGATTCCATATGTGGTTACGATTATTACCCTTATCGTGTTTGTTGGTAAAGCGAGAGTACCGGCAGCCAACGGTAAGCCATATCTGAAATCAAAGTAATAGGAATAACGGAAGGTATCCGCATTCACTTGGATACCTTCCATACAGTAACACAATTGATTTTGATTAAGTTAAGCAAGGGGGTAAGTAATGGACAGATCAGCATTAGTAAAAATGGCTATAGAGGCAAGAGAATATTCCTATAGTCCCTATTCGAATTTTAAGGTTGGAGCTGCACTTCTTACGAAATCCGGGAGAGTCTACAGCGGCTGTAATATCGAGAACGCCGGACATACTCCAAGTAATTGTGCGGAACGTACGGCATTTTTCAAAGCCGTCAGCGAAGGTGAGATGGAGTTTGAAGCCATTGCCATTGCAGGCGGTCCGGCAGAAGGAATTACAGATTACTGTGCACCCTGCGGGGTATGCCGTCAGGTAATGATGGAATTTTGTGATTATAAGGACTTTGAGATTCTTCTGGGTAAATCGGAAACAGAATTTCAGACTTTTACGCTACAGGAACTGCTTCCAATGGGCTTTGGGCCAAAGGATTTAAGTCCCAGGTAACGAGAATATAAATAAGCAAATGAAACATATTAAGAGCAGTGAATAATACCCGGCTTTACAGATAAATACCAGCAATAAAATTGGGTAATGAAGATGCATCAGCCGGATTTAAATAATTAGAAAACTGAGGTGGAACAGTTCGTGAAAAAATATAAAAGAATTTTTACCGTTGTAATCGATTCACTGGGAATCGGGGCTATGGAGGATTCCTTAAGTTATGGTGATGACGGGGTTGACACTTTAGGCCATATCTCTGAAGCGGTGGAGGAATTTCATATTCCGAATCTTAGGAAACTGGGACTTGCAAACTTACATCCTTTAAAACAGGTAAGTCCGGTTAATAAACCGCTGGGCTATTATATGGCAATGTCGGAAGCCAGCTGCGGTAAAGATACTATGACAGGACACTGGGAGATGATGGGGCTTAAAATCGAAAATCCCTTTCAAACCTTCACGGATACCGGTTTCCCGAAAGAATTGCTGGACGAACTGGAAAGACTTACCGGGAAAAGAATTATCGGTAATAAAAGTGCCAGCGGAACAGAAATTCTGGATGAACTGGCGGAAGAAGAAATCAATACAGGCGCTATGATCGTATATACTTCCGCAGATTCCGTATTACAAATCTGCGGCAATGAAGAAACCTTTGGTCTGGAAGAACTATACCGCTGCTGTGAAATTGCAAGGGAATTGACCATGAAGGATGAATGGAAAGTAGGACGGGTAATAGCAAGGCCTTATACCGGTAAAAAACCCGGTGAGTTTAAGAGGACCAGCAACCGGCATGACTATGCCTTAAAACCTTTCGGAAGAACTGCGTTAAATGTATTAAAAGAAGCAGGTTTCGATGTTATATCCGTTGGTAAAATCAATGATATTTTTGTAGGAGAAGGTATAACCGAGGTTTACAAATCCAAAAGCTCCGTACATGGAATGGAACAAACTCTGGACATAACGGATAAGGATTTTTCCGGCTTGTGTTTTGTTAACCTGGTTGATTTTGATGCGCTTTGGGGACATAGAAGAGACCCCCTTGGCTATGCCCGGGAAATTGAACAGTTTGATGTTAAACTGGGACTTTTGATGGATAAGCTGACACAGGATGACCTGCTGATTATTACAGCGGATCATGGTAATGATCCAACCTATACCGGGACGGACCATACAAGAGAAAAGGTACCTTTTCTCGCATATTCACCTTCCATGACAGGCAGCGGTCCGTTGGAACCGGCAGCAGCGTTTGCTTCGATAGGTGCCACCATAGCGGATAACTTTAACGTAGATATGCCGGAAGGGACAATTGGCACCTCGGTATTAAAGCAGCTGATATAATTTTATCATTCCGGCAGGAATGCGTGAGGGCACACAGACGGGACTAATGTGAAATAAAAGACATTTCACACCCTGATTTGAGGCAGTAAAGCATCTGGGATCAGATGCTTTATACTATGGGAGCTAGGTTGAAAAAGAAAATACATTTTTTCAACATCTTGATTTATACGTGCGCCTAAGTACACAGACGGGAGTTAACTAAAAGGTAGACTTACATGAAAATAGATTCAAAAAAGATGTTTTATGCCCTTGTGGGTATTTTCCTGATCGGAATGGGAGTTTCCTTAAACAGCTGTGCTAAACTTGGAAATGACCCCATTGGGATCGTATATGACGGAGTAAGAAATATAGCCGCCTTTAACAGCGAACAGCTGGGTACGGCGTCTAATCTGGTGAATTTCGGATTAATTATACTGCTGATCTTTACCGGAAGAAGGTATATCAATATTGGAACCCTTATTTACATTCTGCCCTATGGACTTTTTGTTAATTTAGGGACTAGACTTTATGATTCTTTATTTACGTCCGGCAGTATATATCTTAGGTGGCTTACGGTTGCAGCCGGCTGCCTGCTGTTATATACTGGAGTAGCAATATTTATTGCTGTTGATATCGGCCTGGACCCATTTACCGG
>JAEZSL010000162.1 GCA_023443925.1 Bacillota bacterium
GGGGATAACAGGGTGGTTTGATGGGTCTGGCGGTTAAAGTCACAGTCCGTAAGTTCGACGGTAATACAGCTGCATTTTACTTCGCCGGTACGCAGTCTGGCAGCCACGGTTTCACTTAAGGTTAACAGCACCAGTCTGGCGGTTTCAAAGTCGGTAACGTCCCTGGATAAGGTGGTGCTGTTGCCGTAGCCTTTGTTGGGGGATTCTGTGGCTTCCACCGTATCGTTATTGATTCCCCAGGCGTACTGGTGAATCAGCTGACCGTGTTTGTTGCCAAGGTGGGCTCTTAATATGGAGATATCCGTGCCGGCAATATCACCGATGGTCTTAAGTCCCAAACCATACAATATTTTACTGGTGGACCTGCCTACAAAATACAGTTCTTCCAAGGGCAGCGGCCACATCTTTGTCTTGATTTCATTGGTAAACAGGGTATGGACCATATCCGGCTTTTGAAAGTCGGAGGCCATTTTTGCTAATAGCTTGTTGGAAGATATGCCGATATTCACGGTAAAACCCAGTTCGTCTTTTACCCGGTTCTTAACTTCCTGTGCGGCCTGAGCCGGAGAAGTAAAACGGCTGCAGGCTCCGGTCATATCCAGGAAAGCCTCATCAATGGAAAAGGGTTCAATATCCGGTGTATACTGATATAAAAGATTTAACAGGCTCTGGGAGCTCTGCTCGTACAGGCTGTGATTTGGCGGTACCAGAACCAGTTCCGGGTATTTCTGCAATGCCTTGACAATGGGTTCTCCCGTCTGAATCTTATATTTTTTGGCAGGAGTAGACTTAGCCAGAATGATACCGTGCCGCTTTGAGGAATCTCCGCCTACGGCAGAGGGGATGGTACGAAGATCCAGAGTCTCGCCCAGTACTTCCTTCCGGTAAACGGCCTCCCAGCTTAAGAATGCAGAATTTACATCTACATGAAATATAATACGTTCCTGCATGGTTCTTCCTCCTTGTATTTAGACCTGTTGATTCGTTTCATGGAGCTTATTTCTTAATTGATCCATTGTGAAAATAATAATTGGTGATCAAAAGTCAGTTGACCCCCTATGTACATTTTTAATACAGTGTAAGATAAATATTTATTAGATTTTTATCGTATCTAATTTAATTTATCCACCCGGGTCGTAAATTGAAAACGGTTACTCAATTAATACATAAGAAATAATAATACGTTTACAATATGATTTAATAAACCTTTGCGGTTTAATTATTTACCAGCTTGCAAAGAAGTAATAACAGACAATTACAAGCTGATAATTATTTTACAATAAGACCGGTTTATTAGCAATACAAATCCCTTTTTAACAGATAGTACAAGTCTTTTGCACTGCTGCAGCCGGTATCAGATTACCAATAAGGATCAGCTGCATGCTATTTTTTATTGATAAAATCCTAACAAAAAAAGCTTTTCATGGAATTTTGTATTTCTTTTTCCTTTAAAATAGGTTATAATAACAAAAAGTTGTCAAACAGCTTACACAATAAAAATAGAAGAAGATGGAGGTATAATATTATGTTAGTATCAGCTAAAGAGATGCTTAATAAAGCCAAAGCAGGCCACTATGCAGTTGGCCAGTTTAATATCAACAATCTTGAATGGACGAAAGCAGTTTTGTTAACAGCCCAGGAATTGAACTCACCCGTAATCCTTGGTGTATCCGAAGGCGCTGGAAAATATATGTGCGGTTATAAGACAGTGGTAGGTATGGTAAATGGAATGTTGGAAGAATTAAAAATTACAGTACCCGTTGCTCTGCACCTTGACCACGGCAGCTTCGAAGGGTCATTAAAATGCATCGAAGCAGGATTTTCATCCGTTATGTTTGACGGGTCCCACTATCCGATTGATGAGAATATTGCAAAAACAACCGAATTGGTTAAAATCTGTGCAGAAAAAGGATTATCCATCGAAGCAGAGGTTGGTTCCATCGGCGGTGAAGAAGACGGCGTAGTTGGTGCCGGCGAAGTTGCAGATCCCAAGGAATGCAAAGCAATCGCAGATCTTGGTGTAACAATGCTTGCAGCAGGTATCGGTAATATCCACGGCAAATATCCTGATAACTGGGCTGGACTCAGCTTTGATACCTTAGATGCCATCCAGCAGTTAACCGGAGACATGCCTTTAGTTCTTCACGGCGGCACCGGAATTCCGGAAGAAATGATTAAGAAAGCAATCTCCCTTGGTGTTGCTAAAATCAATGTTAATACGGAATGCCAGTTAACCTTTGCTGAAGCTACCCGTAAATATATTGAAGACGGCAAGGATTTATCCGGAAAAGGTTTTGATCCCCGTAAGCTTTTAGCACCTGGCTTTGAAGCAATCAAGGCTACTGTTAAAGAGAAGATGGAATTATTCGGTTCCATTAACAAAGCTTAATTAGTTTAAAGAGAATTATTTACTGGGAAGTTTGAAATTAAAAAGAGTGTTTCTATATAAAAATGAAAAGCACTAAGTTATAAGAAATGCGGTATAATTTACGGACGAATGCACCGGTTTATTTAAAATGTGGGCTTGTAGGTATGCATGAATATTATTTTTCATGGATACCTACAAGCCCACATTTTTAAATGCATATGATTAATTGTCTAGTATTAATTATCTAGGATTAGTTACCCAGGATTATATTGCCAAAATGTAAATTTTGTGCTTTGAATGAATACTGCATATTTTAATTTTCACTGGTCTTTTTGTAACACCAGAACCAGTCCATACAGTCCAGGTCCATTTCCAACGGATTCTGAACGCGCTCGATTAATTGGTTATAAGTCCGTGGAGCCGGAACCATTGCAGGCATATCCGGCTGCCAGTTTGCCGGAGTTACAGTATTACGGCTGTCCGTTGTTTGAAGTGCTGTTAAAAGCCGCAGTATTTCGTAAATATTACGGCCGTTGGTTAAGGGATAAATCAATATTGCCCGGATTATCTGTTCCGGATCGATAAAAAATACGTTCCGGACAGTTTCTTGTTTACTGGCATCGGGAGCAATCATCCCATAGAGTTTTGCAACCTCGGCTGTACGGTCTGCAATAATAGGGAAAGGAATCTGAATTCCGGTTAAGGTATAAATCTGATTCACCCAGGCCAAATGGGAAGGAGTACTGTCGATGCTTAGTCCGATGAGTTTTGTGTTTAAAGCTTCAAATTCATTGTTAGCCTGCGCAAAAGCAATAAATTCCGTAGTGCAGACAGGTGTAAAGTCACCCGGATGTGAAAATAGAATCACCCATTGTCCCCGCTGGTCGGACATTTTCATTGTCCCAAAGGTTGTCGAAGCGGTAAAATCAGGAGCTTTCATACCAATACTAACATTCATAACGATACCTGAAAATAGTTTATAATAATATATGAAGCCGGCTGAGGATATAGTATCAACTTGAGAAATCCAAGGAGGCGATGGCGGTTCCAATTCCATAGTAAGCATGGGTAACTTGCACAATAGTTCATATGGTCATGTGATTAAGAATACAGAGGTTATGCGATTAAGAACACAGAGGTCATATGATTAAGAATACAGAGGTCATGTGATTAAGAACACAGTAGGTCATTTGATTAAAAATACAGTATTTTAATTCGATTAAGAGTGCAATATGATCATTGGATTAAAAATTCATCTCATTGACATCCGATATTAATATTTGCTATAGTATTAACATAAAACCAAGTCATACTTTACATATTCCGGTTGAACTACATTGTGCTAAATTGCAAAGAGGAGGACTACCATGGATTTAAAGAAAACCGCTGAAGCTCTTTTCCAGAGTACGGTAATGCAAAAAGCAGAACAAATGAAAGAATATTTTAAAGAAGAAGCACTAATTAATTGGCATAATACAAATGAGTGTTTTACGCGTGATGAATACATAAGGGCGAATTGTGAGTATCCGGGAAGGTGGTTTGGCACCATAGAGAGAATAGAGTTAACCGGTAATGTGGTTATACTGGTGGGAGCCGTTGGATTAAAGGATTCAGAGGTTGCCCTGCATGTAACCTCCTTTTATGAATTCATAGAAGATAAAGTTATCAAATTAGATGAATACTACGGTGAGGATGGCAAAGCACCTCAATGGAGAATTGATCTGAACATTGGACGTTCTATACATAATATTTAAATGGATTTACAAAAATTATAGATGAATCACAAGTTTGAAATGTAATTACAAAAAATTTAAGAATTTAAATTGAGTTACAAAATCCGAAATGTAATTTAAATTTAATTATAAAAGAAATGTAATTACATAATTAAAATCAATAAGACCTTACAGGCAGGGGGGATTTGATGTTAATGGAACTGATGAAGGGTATTGGTATATTTTATTATTATACTTGGTTTATCTGGCCTTTTCTATTTCTGTTTCCTTTGGTGAACGGCATAGCTGATAAAATAAAAGGGGAAGATACAGCGAATAAAAATATTATGATAGCAGCGATTGCGTTATTGATTATCTTAGCGGGAATTACAGTTCCTTCCTTTAATTAATGAAATATTAAATGTATTTATAAAAGCCGGACAGAAGAAGTGCTTAACATATCTTCCGGCTTTTTTTATTATAAAGATTCGAGTGCCAAAAGGTCAATTTTGTGTTTTGAATGAATACGAGCGTAATATTTACTATCATAAATATATATATTCAATTTAGCTGCCTTTCCCTCGAACACTATATTTTTACAAGCCTCTAACGTCTCAAAAATCAAGCCGGCTGGCATGATTTTTGGCCAGAGTAAAATATATAAATATATTTGACAAAATATAAGCAGTGTCCTCGGCCGGTCGAAATCGAATTAGATTCGATCAAAATTGAATATATATACACTGTATTCATAAAATGCATGTAGAGTGACCTTTTGACACCCGAATCTTATAAAGAATATTCCGCCGGATTCTTCATATAATGAAATTCTCATTACATTAAAGTCCGCCAAGGTAGGCAACACATGAAAACGGATAGATATAATATCGCCAAGTCCTGTTCCATTATAGTAAAAGTAAAATAATATCAAAGGCCGTAAGTAAATTTACCGGGAATATCCGGTTTTTTATTTTAAAAGGTTACAATATTATTAACCGATGTGTTGAGGATACCGCTCTGTTCAGACAAAAAATCCAGAACGGCAGTTGGCTTTGCCTATGCAAATGCAGTGCAATATAGTGCAAATGGTGCAAAAACACCATGCGAAATACAATTGACAGGAGAATAATCCTGGAATATAATTGAAACATCAAACTATATGCCTTAAAAAAATAATATTAAAACGTTCAATATTGTGCATGATGGTGCATTTTAATGAACGATTAAGGAGAGAACTTATGGGCGAAATTAAAATGTATGCTGATAACCTGCCTAATATTCCCTGGCAGGAGCAACCGGAAAACTGTGCCGGTCCTGTTTGGCGCTATTCAGAGAATCCGATTATCGGCAGGAATCCGTTAAAAGGTGTAGCAAGGATTTTCAATAGTGCGGTAGTTCCTTATGAAGGTAAGTTTATCGGTGTTTTCCGGGCGGAAACGAACAATGGTATACCACACCTTTATTTAGGACGCAGTGAAGACGGTATCAACTGGACCTATGATTCTGAGAGGATTCCCTTTGTGAATGAAAAAGGAGAACCCTTTATGCCAAGATACGCCTATGATCCCAGATTAATCAAAGTCGAGGATACCTACTATATTATTTGGTGCACCGATTTTTACGGCGCAGCGCTTGGATTGGCAAAAACCACGGATTTTAAAACCTTTATACGCCTTGATAACCCTTTTCTGCCTTTTAACAGAAACGGAGTTTTATTTCCCAGAAAGATAGGCGGTAACTTTACGCTGCTGTCCCGTCCCAGCGACAGCGGACACACGCCGTTTGGTGACATATTTATCAGTGAAAGTCCTGACTTGGTTTTCTGGGGTAAACACAGACATGTTATGGAGAAAGGCACCCAGTGGTGGCAGTCACTGAAAATCGGCGGCGGTGCAGCTCCCATTGAGACCAGTGAAGGCTGGCTGATCTTTTATCATGGAGTTACCCGTACCTGTAACGGTTATGTATACAGCATGGGAGCAGCCATTCTGGATATAGACAATCCCTCCATGGTAAAATATCGTTCTGATAGCTTTGTTTTAACACCGGAAGAATGGTATGAGGAGAGAGGCTTCGTAGCAAATGTGGTATTTCCCTGTGCGACGCTTCATGATGCTGCCACGGGAAGGATTGCCATATACTATGGAGCAGCTGACAGCTATGTTGGTTTAGCTTTTACGACGCTGGATGAAATTGTTGCCTTTGTTAAAGAACATCATGCGGAAATCGGTGACGATGCTTCTATGGGCATTATATAAGAAAGATCATTAAGTTATTAAGACCAGAATACCAGAAACAACAGAGTATCTGAAAGATATTAAGACCAGAATACCAGATACAACAGAATATTTTAAAGATATTAGATCACAATACCAAATACAACAAAATATCTTAAAGATATTACGCCAGTATATCAGATACACACATCGGCCGGATGCCGGTACCTGGTTAAGCCGGTTTGTTAGAAAAGAGATGGAGAGGAGTCGATGACCACCGCCATCTCTTTTAGTTTAACCGGATATTTATTAAAAACCCCCTCCGTTTGAATTCAACAGTACATTTTAAATAGAACGAATTAATTATTTACATGCGAAAAGGAGTGGCATATAACAAAATAAGAATGAGAAATTCTGATCAGAACAAAAAAATGCATTGCAAGTAATGGCAAAATTCAGTAAAATGTATAATAATGAAGAATATGAAAGGAGATTACATTTTGGATTATTTAGAGAAATATAAACAGTGGACGACAGACGAGTATTTTGATGAAGCAACCAGAACGGAACTAAAGGATCTGGCGGGAAACGATGCGGAAATTAAGGATCGTTTTTATAAAGACTTGGAATTTGGAACAGGAGGTCTTCGCGGCGTGTTAGGTGCCGGAAGCAACCGAATGAATTTATATACGGTTAGAAAGGCAACACAGGGGCTGGCTAATTATATTCTTAAGCAGGGAGGGACCGGAAAAGGAGTTGCCATTGCTTTTGATTCCAGAAGGATGTCTCCGGAATTTGCTTCGGATGCGGCACTTTGTCTGAATGCCAACGGAATTAAAGCTTATGTATTTGAATCATTAAGACCCACCCCGGAATTATCATATACGGTAAGGGAATTGGGATGTATTGCAGGTATTGTAATTACCGCCAGCCATAACCCTAAGGAATATAACGGCTATAAGGTATACTGGGAGGACGGCGCTCAGATTACTTATCCAAAGGATGAGGAAATCATATCGGAAGTAAATGCGATTACCGATTATGAAGCGGTTAAAACCATGGAGAAAGAAGCGGCTGTAAGCCAGGGACTGTATCACACCGTAGGAGCTGAAATTGATGACAAATACATGGCTGAGCTGAAAAAATTAGTAGTTAACCCGGTGGCGGAAGAATGCAGGGATATGAAGATTGTCTACACTCCTCTTAACGGAACCGGCAACCTGCCTGTCAGACGTATTTTAAAAGAGCTTGGTTTTACTAATGTGTATGTGGTGCCGGAACAGGAACTTCCGGACTCTGAATTTACAACGGTAGGCTACCCCAATCCGGAGGATCCCAAGGTATTTACCCTGGCGAAGAAACTGGCGGATGAAGTAGGCGCGGATTTGATTCTGGCTACCGATCCGGATGCGGACAGACTTGGCGTTCAGGTTCGCGATGACAAAGGTGAATTCGTATTATTAACCGGTAATATGTCGGGTGCCCTGATTGCGGAATATGTTTTTTCACAGAAAGCGGAACATAAGACTCTGCCTTCCAATGCGGCTCTGGTAAAAACCATCGTAACCGGCAACATGTCCGATCAGATTGCAAAGCACTACGGAGCAAGATTGATCGAAGTATTAACCGGGTTTAAATATATAGGGGAGCAGATTAAATTATTTAAAGAGACTGGTTCCAATGAATATGTCTTTGGTTTTGAAGAAAGCTATGGCTGCTTAATTGGAACCCATTCCCGTGATAAGGATGCGGTAGTTGCCGTTATGACATTATGCGAAGCCGCAGCTTATTATAAACAAAAAGGGATATCTCTGTATGAACAGATGAATCACTTATTTAAGACGTATGGTTATTTTAAAGAAGACTTGGTATCCGTTACCTTAAAAGGTATCGAAGGTATGCAGAAAATCAAGGAAATCATGGGCAATTACAGAAAGAATCCCCCGGTAGCAGCAGGCGGGTTAAAGGTTCTTAAATTCCGGGATTACGAAGCGGATACCATAACAGATCTTGCCGCAGGCAGTGTGATACCTACCGGATTACCAAAATCCGATGTGCTATATTTTGAACTGGAAGAAGACGCCTGGTGCGCGGTAAGACCTTCCGGAACCGAACCCAAGATCAAATTTTATTTTGGTGTAAAAGGAACCGGTTTAGAGGACGCAGAAGCTAAATTAAAGCTGCTGGTTAATGATCCGGTCTTTCAGGTGGAATAACAGTATAATTTCTGAAGAGCGAAACTAAAACAGGCTTCAATACAGTGTAACCGGGAAACCTTCCGGTCATTGCATTGAAGCCTGTTATTATAAACAAATTTTCATAAATTACCGTTCTATATAAATACAGTTATTATCAATATGCAATTAATATTAATACAGGATAGATCAATAATACAATTATTACCAATATACTAATTAATATTAATAACAGTAAATCATTAATACAATTAATATTAATACAGCATAAATCAATAATATAATTCTATAAAATATAATAACACTAAAATATAGTATATGTTAAAATGCAATTCTATAAAATACAATAACACTAAAAATAGTATGTTAAAATGCAATTCTAATAGATACAGTAATATTAAAATACAGTATATATAAAAATACAGTATATATTAAAATATAACGTCATAGCTACACCACAGGATAACTTATATTAACTTTTGTCCGCAGTTAGGGCAGAAGTTAGCGTCACCTGTTTTCTGACCGCAGTTGGGACAGAAATTCGGCTTCTTGCCGCTGGTTGCAGGCTGGTTATTCGTCTGATTATTCGCCTGATTATTTACCTGGTTATTCGATTGATTATTCGGCTGGCTTAAATTATCCAGATTAAGACTCTGCATCACATGACCGGCTATATTGATTCCCATCATCATACCTGCCATATCGGAAGCAATACCGCCGCCCTGGACTCTTCCCGAAGCAATTCCATCGGTCATGGTGGCCTGCTGGTACCGGTTCATATCACTGATCATGCTATTGGATGCATTCCGGTTAATCATTGCCTGAATTTCATCCGGATAAGAAAAGCTCATAATATGGAAGGCAGTTACGGATAAGCCTGTATCAAAGATCTGCATATCCAGGTCGGTGCGGATACCGTTGCTGATATCAAAGGAATTAGCCTGAAGGTTAAACATATCTTTTCCCTCTTTGACAATCCATTTCATAAGTAACTGGTCTAGCAGAGAAGATATACGCAGTTTCACATCTTCCACCAGATAACGGTCCTTAACACCTGCTATTTTATCAATTAATTTAACATAATCATTTACTTTAAAATGAAAAGTACCGTTTGCACGGATGGGAATACCTCCCGGCAATTGGGCAGTCGGAATATTAATAGCACTTCTGGTACCCCATTTTACCGTAAATTCCTTGGTGTTTATAAACAGTACTTCCGCCCGCATGCCGCTGTTAAAGCCGAAACGGAACCCTTTTAAGGTAGAAAGAAACGGTACGATATCTGATTCAATGTCATAATCTCCGTCGTCTTTAAAAATTCCTTCTATTTTGCCGTTAAATAAAAATATGGCATCCTGTCCGGGACGTATGATTAATTTACTGCCTTTTTTTATTTCTTCATTATGCCATTTATAGAAGATCATATCTTCCCTGAACTCTTCCCATTCTACTACATTGGATAATTGTCCTGAAAAAAAACCCATCGTTTGCACTTCCTTTCTGCTGGTTTACAACCAATCACTGCCGTTTATTAAGGAGGTTAACCCCCCGGCCTTTATTAAAAGCCCCGGCTTCCCCCGCTGTGGGAGTGGCCGCCGCTTGAGATTCCTCCGCCACCGCTGCTTCTGCCGCCGCCGTTATTATTATCCGGCTTTTTCACCCTGGTTGTGGTGGTTCTGATATAATCATCTCGGGAGGCGGTAACACCGGAGTTTCCTTCATCCAGATACGTCCGGTTGGAAACGGTAACCC
>JAEZSL010000393.1 GCA_023443925.1 Bacillota bacterium
GAATTAAATTGTATATAACAGGAGGAAAAAAGGTGAGTGACAAACAAAAATTCTCGGTTTCGGATTTAAACCTGTTTTATGGTAATTTCCAGGCCTTAAAGAATATAAATATGGATATAGAAAAAGGGCAGATTACAGCCTTTATCGGTCCGTCCGGATGCGGTAAATCTACTTTTTTGAAAACAATCAACCGGATGAACGATCTGATTGAAGGTGTCAAAATAACCGGAGAAATAACCATGGACGGAGTGGACATCTATAAGGAGATGGATGCAATACAGTTAAGAACCAGGGTTGGTATGGTATTCCAGCAGCCCAATCCATTTCCCATGAGTATTTATGATAACGTAGCCTATGGTCCCAGAATTCACGGAATCAGAAAAAAGAACGTATTGGATGAAATTGTTGAAAAATCCCTGAGACAGGCAGCAATCTGGGATGAAGTCAAAGACAAACTAAAGAAGAGTGCCCTTGCAATATCCGGCGGACAACAGCAGAGAATCTGTATTGCCAGAACATTAGCCATTGAGCCGGAAGTTATCTTAATGGATGAACCTACCTCAGCCCTGGACCCTATTTCCACGCTGAAAATCGAAGATCTTGCCACAGAACTGAAGCAGTTTTATACTATTATTATTGTAACTCATAATATGCAGCAGGCAGGTAGAATATCGGATAAAACAGCTTTCTTTCTGACGGGAGAAGTAATTGAGTACGGTAAAACGGAACAGATTTTTAACAAACCAAGGAATAAAAAAACAGAAGATTATATTACCGGAAGATTTGGTTAAATAATACTTGAAATATTAGTAAAAACTGCTTAATATGTTGTATAAGGCAGAGTATAAAAGCCTGTAAAGACAGGTAGATGGGAGCCAATAAAAATGAGACAAAGTTTTATCGCGCAACTTGAAGAATTGAATAATAATGTAATTAAGATGGGTAGCATACTGGAATTGTCGATCAATGAAATGATCCTTGCTCTGGATAATACCGATGTTGAAATAGCAAAGAAGATCATAGCCAGAGATGATGAGATAGATTTGCTGGAACAGCATATTGAAAGGGAATGCATTAACATCATTGCCAAACAGCAGCCCCTTGCTACCGATTTAAGAAAAATCACCTCCATTATGAAGATCATTACGGACATTGAAAGAATTGCGGATCAGTGTTCCGATATTTCGGAATATATAATCCGTCTTAGTAAGCTGCCTAACAGCAAGGCACCAAAGAATCTGCCGGATATGATCAGTGCTATGAAAAAGATGGTAATTGATACCATAGACAGTTTCGTGGAAGCCGATCTAGAGAAAGCCTCCAACGTAATTGATGGAGATGATGAAGTAGACAGCTATTTCCATAAAATAACCGATGAATTATCGGACATGATGCAAAAGGACCCAGGTACGGTTCCCCAATGCATTTGTTATCTTATGATAATTAAGTATCTGGAGAGAATGGCAGACCATGCCACCAATATCGCAGAATGGATTAAATTCATAATAACCGGAGATCTGGCATTGGGCTGATCGATAGATTGGAACGTGTGCCGGTAGCACACAGATGGGAGTATCCTCGTTAAAAAGTATGCTAAAGCACGTAGACGGGAGTATACTCAATTAAAGTGTGATAAAGCACACAGATGGGAGTTAGTATGAAAACAATATTAGCTGTGGATGATGAAGTTCACATTTTAGAATTGCTGTCTTATAATCTGGAGCGTGACGGATATCATGTCTTAAAAGCGGAAACAGGTGAAGATGCCCTGGATACATTGGAAAAGGAGAAGGTCGACATTGTGCTGTTAGACTGGATGCTGCCTGGAATCGATGGAATCGAAGTCTTAAGGCGTATCAGAGCCAACAAAGCCCTGCGGACCCTCCCGGTAATTTTCCTGACGGCAAAAGGGGATGAAATCAGCAAGGTGGTTGGCCTTGAAGTGGGTTCCGACGACTATCTGGTGAAACCTTTTGGAGTGCATGAATTATTAGCGAGGATAAAGGCAGTTTTAAGAAGAAGTGAAAGCAGTTTTGATTTGGAAGAAACAGAGAAGGAAGAAAAAATAGTCATTGATTATCTGGAAATTAACCGTGCCAGAAGAACTGTATTGGTAAAAGGAACACCGGTGGAGTTATCCTATAAAGAATTTGAGTTACTTTATTTATTAGCGAAAAACCGGGGGATTGTATTTACCAGGGATAATCTTTTAGAGAAAGTCTGGGGATATGATTATATTGGGGAGACCAGAACCGTGGATGTTCATGTCAGTAACTTAAGGAAAAAAATCGAACAGGATGAAAGCCATCCCTTGTATATAAAAACCGTGAGAGGTATGGGGTATAAGTTTGCATAAGGAGGTTTTTTAATTTGCATAAAAAATTGTTCATAAGCTATCTGACTATTATTTTAATTGCAATCAGTATATCTACGGCAATTTTCTGGCATAGAGGTTATCAGTTTATTTACCGGCAGAGCCAGGATTATTACCTGACCCAGGCAAAATTGGTAGGGGATATTTTTAACGACGAGGAGTTTGAAAACCCCCAGGCTTATGAAGCCTTTGTGCAAAAGTATGCCTTAAAATATGATTTCAGAATAACCATTATCGACCGTAACGGTGAAGTCTATGCGGATTCCAATACGGATGAGCATTTGGAGAATCATAAAGACAGAGAAGAAGTCATACGCGCATTAAACGGTGAGAGTGTTACCGTAAACCGGTATTCCGAAACCATGGGTCAGCAGTATGCTTATAGTGCCGTACCGGTATCCAATGACGATTTCAGCGGTGTACTCCGTATATCACTGCCTTTGTCAGAGTTAAGGGATTTAAACAGTCATATGTTTTATGCCATACTTTATGCCATACTGATCTGTTTTGTCATAGCACTGTTAGCGGCCCTTATCTTTACCGAGATTCTGGCAAAGCCTATTCATGAAGTATCAGAAGCTGCACAGCGTATTACCAAAGGCGATTATAATATAAAAATATATACCAGGGATAGATCAGTGGTTGGTAAACTGGCAGAATCCTTTAATGTCATGTCAAAGAATCTGAAGGAGAATATAGAAAGCCTGACCCAGAGAAATGCTGAGTTGGAAGCCATGCTAAGCAGTATGACGGCAGGGGTAGTGGCAATTGATGATTCCAATGAAATCTTGTTTTACAATAAAGCCTTTACAGAGATTGTTAAACCGGCCGGTAAAGAGCTTCTGGGCCAGTCCTTATATAATGTATTGCGTAATGCGGCCGTATTTGATGCCATTGATCAGGTGCGTATAAATAATATAAGCGTGGAACAGGAAGGAACCTTAACAAGAGATGGTTTAAGATATATACGTGTTGCAGCCACTCCGCTGGGCATGGAAGGCAGAAATTACTTTGGCGTATTACTAATTATCGATGACGTAACAAAAATAAAGAAACTGGAAAGCATACGAAGTGACTTTGTATCCAATGTGACTCATGAATTAAAGACGCCACTAACCTCCATCCGGGGTTTTATCGATACTTTAAAGGGTGGAGCTATAAAAGAAGAGGCTGTGGCAAACCGCTTTTTAGATATTATTGACATTGAAGCGGAACGGTTGTACAGTTTAATTCAGGATATACTGCTGCTGTCGGAAATCGAATCAAAACGGGAATATGAATCCATTCCCTTTGATATGAATGAATGTGTCAATTCAGTAATTGAACTGCTTTACTCAAAATTGACCGATAAGGTGAAGATTATTTTTGAACCTCAGCCATATCTAAAGCCTTTTGTCTGCAATCCGGATAGGATGAAACAGCTGCTGATTAATTTACTGGATAATGCCATTAAATATACCGAAGAAGGAAGCATCACCATTTCCTGTACGGAAGAAAATAATAAATTAATACTGCGGGTAAAGGATACCGGAATCGGAATCGGCAAAGACCATCTGTCCCGTATTTTCGAACGTTTTTACCGGGTGGATAAAGGACGCTCCAGAAAGCAGGGGGGAACCGGTCTTGGTCTGGCTATCGTAAAACACATTGTGGAGCTTTATAACGGTAATATCCAGTTAGAAAGCCAGCCAGGCGTTGGTACGGAATTTAAGATCAGTTTACCTTACGACGGCATTAATAAATAATTAAAGTATGTAAAGCCATAATATAAAAAAGTCTGCAGAGTACAAATATAATAGCATAATGCGAAAAAGGGAGGGAAGGGAACTACGGCTTATATACGTAATTCCCTCCTTTGAATTTTACAGTTCTAACTCTGAACAGTCATAAAGAACAGATACCCTTTAGTATCTGCGGCTGGTATAGTAACTTCTTCTGGGTCTTTTTCTGGAGAATAAAAACAGGCTTAAACTGCCCAGAACCACGAACAGAATAATTACAATCAGTTCATGCAGAAAGAAAGTATCCGGCAGGATCGTAATGACCGGGTCGGTGGCCGGGTCGAAGAGCCAGTAATCATTACGGAAAAAAATCTTATGAAATATAACAAAGGCAGCATCAAAATTAATTGCACAGCCTATTGCTGCAATTGCCGGTACGACCAGAACCGTAATGGATGATACCAGCAGATAGCTTCGGTCACGCTTTCGTTTTTTGTACAGGATAACGCCGATAGCAGCCACCAGTGAGGCTAAGCCGATGTAATAAAATGATACAAATATATTTTTCACTTCGGAAAAATGCTGCAGACCGGAAGCAGAAGCCGGTAAAGTAGGAAATTTCAGCTCTCCGCTGAAAAAGGGTGAATTATAGTCGATGAGAGCATCGTAGTTTTCGATGATAACCTGCTTTTCATAGCCGGAGGTCTCTGGGATCTTTAAAAAGGATATGTCCAGGTAATATATAAACCTGAAATTAACGGCAGCAATAACACCGATGGAAATAAATAATAAGGTAAATACAATACCGATTAAAATATCTGTAAACTTAAATCTTCTCATGGCAGCAACCTAACTCCTTGTCTAAACGTACTTGTAGAATCCAGAATAAGCCAGTACAACCCTGCGGGTAAAGTGCCGGTAACTAACCCGTTCTTTCGCCAATGTTGTACTAGTATAGCCGGTTTTTATGAATTTCATTATATATCATATCAAAAATTTATTCAATTGATGTTTTCCAGACAGAGGAAGAAAATCATTATAGGTGGTTTATATTAACAAAAACGGGGAATAGGCTGGTTTGTTTTAACAGATAAGGAATAAGGATTGAAATTTACTGAAAAGTATAGTAAACTAATGAAAGAATTTGTACGACTGGCGGAAAGTGGGAGTTTACCCACGGGGAGTACAAAACATAGAAAGAGCCGACCGCCTGGGCAGCCCAAGTAACCTTATATAGCAATATATAGGTTTTTACGGGGTTACCCGGGCGTTTTTTTATTTAATCCGGTGACACATTGTAAAATGGGTAGAATATACCTGAAAAGATATTTTACAACTGCCGCCATCATAAATGAAAAGGAGAGTAACGATGAGAGCTTTAATCAGTGTATCGGACAAAACAGGTATTGTAGAATTTGCAAAGGAACTGGTATCTTTGGGTATTGAGATAATATCCACAGGAGGAACCTTTGGCAAGTTAAAGGAAGCGGGTATAGCCGCCATGGAGATCTCTGAGCTTACCGGATTCCCGGAATGCCTGGACGGGCGGGTTAAGACCCTGCATCCGGTGGTACATGCCGGACTGCTTGCCATGAGAAGCAAACCGGAGCATATGAAACAGCTGAATGACTTAAACATTGAAACCATCGATATTGTGGTAGTTAATTTATATCCTTTTAAAGCCACAATCTTAAAAGATAATGTAACCCGAGAGGAAGCCGTAGAGAATATAGATATCGGCGGCCCCACTATGCTTCGCTCCGCCGCCAAAAACTATCAGGATGTGGCGGTTATCGTAGATCCCGGCGACTATAAAACCGTACTGGAACAATTAAAAGCAGGGGGAGAAGTAGCACTGGATACAAAGTTTTACCTTATGCAGAAAGTATTTATGCATACCTCCGGTTATGATACCATGATTGCAGATTACCTTAAAAATGAGAGGAAGGACAGGGAACTTCCGGAAACGCTGACCATGACCTTTGAAAAGGTACAGGATATGAGATACGGTGAGAACCCTCACCAGAAAGCGGCGTTTTACCGTGAAATCGGAAAGAAAACAGGCTCTATAACGGATGCAGTCCAATTAAACGGAAAAGAGCTGTCCTTTAATAATATCAATGATACCAACGGTGCGTTGGAATTGCTCAAAGAATTTTCAGAACCGACGGTAGTTGCCTGCAAACACGGCAATCCCTGCGGCGTAGGAAGCGCGGATACCATTGTGGAGGCCTGGAACAAAGCATTTGCAGCAGATAAGGTTTCTATCTATGGCGGCATTGTGGTAGTTAACAGAGAAGTGACGGAAGAACTTGCAGAAGAGATGAAAAAGGTGTTTCTGGAGGTAATCGTAGCTCCTTCTTATGAAGCGGCGGCTTTAGAGGCTTTACAGAGCAAGAAAAATGTCCGGGTACTGGAATTAAAAGACATCGGTGTGCCTCAGGATGAAAATGCATATGATTTAAAGAAAGTAAATGGCGGCCTGATTGTGCAGACCATTGACAGTAAACTGCTGATGGAGGACGAGTTAAAAGTGGTGACCGAGCGTAAGCCGACGGAAAAAGAAATGGAAGATATGTTATTTGCCTGGAAAGTAGTTAAGTTTGTAAAATCTAACGGAATTGCCCTGGCAAAAGAGAAGCAGACCGTTGGTATCGGACCGGGACAGGTTAACCGGGTTTGGGCTGCAAGACAGAGTACGGAGCATGCAGTGGAGTTAATCGGTGAAGACGCAGCCAAAGGAGCGGTTCTTGCCTCCGATGCCTTCTTCCCCTTTGACGATTGTGTAGAAGCAGCACAGGAAGCCGGTATTACTGCCATCATACAGCCAGGCGGTTCTATCAGGGATGAGGAATCCATCAAAAAATGCAATGAATACGGAATTGCCATGGTATTTACCGGAATGAGGCACTTTAAGCATTAAGATTAGGGTATAAAAATATAAAAAAGAGGATGTCAGTTACGGCTTAATCCGTATATCAAGACATCCTCTTTTCGTTATAACCGGTTACGCTTAAATCTATTATAATTATTATTTATATTTAACATAATTGTAGGATTATAACGTATAAAATTGATTATAACTAAGGATTACTGTTACAATTATAATCTTGTAACGTTAGCTGCCTGAGGTCCTTTTTCTCCGTTTACAACATCAAACTGAACAGCCTGGCCTTCTTCCAGTACTTTAAAGCCATCCATATTCAGAGCTGAGAAATGTACGAATACATCATTGCCCTCTTCATCAGACAGGAAACCAAACCCCTTTTTTGCATTAAACCATTTTACTGTACCCTTTTTCATAAATTGCCTCCTAGTGCGTTCGTTAATTATATGTTACCATTAATTGTAATGATAGACTAAATTTACCACAAAAGGTATTAAATGTCAATCTTTGGAGTACTCACAAATGCCTAAATTTACTGATATTTTTTAGTATATATGTCTTATTTTTTCTCAAATCAGGCTGAAGTAGCAAGTGAATATTTTTTAATGAAATTCTAATTTTTGTATAAGGCTGATTTAATATATAATAAGTATTATAGAAGAAGATACAAAATGATCTGATTTTCCTAAAAAAGTGTGTATAATATATTCTGATAGAATTTTAGGCAGATAAATGCACGGCATTAACAGCGTATTGCCAATTGGTCTTCCTCTATGGTATATAATAAAAGGAGGGATTGAGTTGCTCTTAGTATTTCAAATATGTTTTTTTGTTGGGATTGGTTTAATTGTAATATCTTTTTTGTTGGGCAGCGTTTTTGACGCAGTGGGCTTCGATGGCTTTGACCTGGATTTTGATTTTATGGATAGCCCGGTTTTTCTGCCCATAAGCCCTATTATACTGGAACTGTTTGTTATGGTATTCGGCGGAGTCGGTTGGATACTACTGGATGTGAAGTCACCGTTATCCCGGTTTTTAATCATATTAATTGCTTTTGCTGCAGGTATCTTTATAAGTACTTTAATGTACCGGCTTGTAATAAAACCATTAAAAAAGGCTCAGAATACCAGTACCCCCAATGCGGAGGACTTAGTAGGAATCAGGGCAACGGTAACAGAAACCATATGTGCCGGAGGCTTCGGGGAAATATGTTATGTGATTAACGGTAACAGCTACACCTCTCCTGCCAAAACAACCAACGGTATGGAGATAAAAGCCGGAAAAGATGTGGCCATATGCTGGATTGAAAAGTATATATTTTATGTTTCCAGTCTGGACGGCCTGGAGATGCAGTTTGATAAAAGTTAAAAAACATACAGTTGCGGGTCGGCCCGGCCCTGGAGAATGTAGTTTGATAAAAGTTAACATTAACGTATAGTTGCGGGTCAGGCTGGCAATAGAATCACAACAAAACGTGTTTCAAGAAGAGATTTAAATGCGGATATCGAAACGCAGGTAAGTGAATCAGCGTATGATATATATAATTTAAGGAGGATGGAAGTATGCAGTCAATTATTATTGCGGGCAGTATTATCGGTGGAATTATCCTGGTTATTTTGTTAATTACAACCATGTGGAAAAGAGTTTCACAGGATAAGGCAGTCGTAGTAACCGGTTTAAAGAAAAGGGTTATCTCCGGCGGAGGCGGTTTTGTAATTCCGCTGTTAGAACGTTCGGATAAAATATCCCTGGAGAATATGAAAATTGAAATCAGGACAGAAGGCGCCAGAACCGAACAGGGTGTAGATATCCGGGCCGATGGTGTTGCGGTTATAAAAGTCAAAAGTGATAAGGAAAGTATTCTCAATGCCATAGAGCAGTTTAATACCGGCAAAGAACAGCAGACCATTGAAAACATTAAAGATACCGCCAAAGATGTACTGGAAGGTAAATTACGTGAAATCATCTCCAAGATGACGGTGGAAGAAATCTATAAAGACCGCGAAAAATTTGCCTCTCAGGTACAGGAGGTAGCAGCAGTAGGACTGGCTAATATGGGTCTGGAATTAAAGGCATTTACGATACGTGATATTTCGGATAAAAATGGTTATCTGGAAGCATTGGGAAAACCCAGAATTGCCGAAGTTAAGAAAAATGCGGCTATCGCAGAAGCCGAAGCCCTGAAGGAAACCAAAGTTAAGGTGTCGGAAGCCGAACGATTAGGCGAAGAAGCAAAGATTATAGCAGAAACCCACGTTGCTGAAGCAAATAAAGAAAAAGAATTAAAAATTCAGGCATACCGTGAAGAACAGGAAACCGTTAAGGCAAGGGCCGATTCAGCTTATGAAATTGAGAAGAATAAGGTGGCAAAAGAAGTAACGGAAACTGCCATGATGGTTGAACTGACCAAGAAGGAAAAAGAGACCGAAATCCAGGAAAAAGAAGCCTTAAGACGTGAGAAGGAACTTCTTGCAACTGTTAACAAACAAGCAGATGCCGATATGTATAAAATCAGTAAACAGGCAGATTCACATAAATATTCTGAGTTAAAAGAAGCCGAAGCCTACAGTATGACCATTAAAGTAAAAGCCGAGGCTGAAGCCGAAGCTATCCGGATAAAGGGTGAGGCTGAAGCGGCAGCAATTCTTGCCAAGGGTTCTGCGGAAGCACAAACCATGGAAAAGAAAGCTGAAGCCTACAAACAGTATAACGATGCGGCTGTTACCCAAATGATTATTGAAAGACTGCCGGAAATCGCTTCTGCCATATCAGAACCGTTAGCCAAAACCGAAAAAATTGTTATTATTGATAACGGAAACGGCGGAGAAGGCTCTCAAAAAGGTGCCGCTAAAATTTCCGGATACGTTACTGATATAGTAAGTCAGCTACCCGAAACCATTGAAGCAATTACCGGATTTAATTTCATGGATGCTATTAAATCCAAATATACAAAAGCAGCCGGCAGCCGGGAAGCTAAGCCGGAAGCAGATGTTATAATACCGGAAGAAACAGCAGAAGATAAAACGTCCGAGCTGTATTAAAAACAATGCCGGTATAAAAGAAGGGTAAAAAAATAATGCCAGGGAAATTTCCTGGCATTATTTTTGTTATCCTTATTAATTCGTGCTGTTTTTTGCGCTTGTATCTGTATTGTTATCTTTTTCAACTACTGTTACTTTACACATATCATATTTACCATTGCCGATTGATGCAAATACATAAGTAACGCCGGCGGACTTTGCGGTAATTCTGCCACCAATGCTGACACTGGCGATTGCAGTATCGTTACTGGAGAATTTCGCTTCTTCCACCGTATTATTTGGCTTTAATATTGCGGTTAAGGAGGTTCTGTCGCCAACTGTAAGAGTGATATCCGTTTTAGTCAATATAATACTGATTGCCGGAGGCCCTACGGTTACTTTGCATTCTAAGGAAGCAATTGATTTAAGCCCATCTTTGACAGTCACAGTTATAATTGCTGTTCCATAGTCAACCGCTGTGATGGTGCCTTTGTCATCCACTGTAGCAACAGAGGCAGTATCTGTTTTGTAAGTGACCTTATGACTGTCCAGAATATTATATATCTTTAAATCATAAGTATTATCCTTTACAAGGGATTTACTGTCTACATTCAGCTTAATAGAATTCTGATCATTTTCTACAGAGGATGCTTCGGCAATAATACTATTGCCGGCAATGGGAATAGGTATAATCACAGTGAAGAATAAATACAAGCCCAGTGCCAGCAGGCACTTTTTAAAAATAAATCTTTTCATGGCGTTAATCCTCCAAATTGTCACTTTTCCCCAGGTGTCTGCTAATGCAAACAAAATAGCAAAAAACTTTTCACACTGCTCCCATTGCATATCCGAAATTGAAGTTTCGGATATAACGTAACATTGACATTGTTAAAATGCCGTTGTTTAATCAGGGGGTGAAAATACATCGTATTTTTTACACTCACCTATCATAAAATTACTATAATACTAGTTTTTGTCAGAAACGTGGCAAAATCTTAAAAAAATCTTAAGAACTTAAGGAGAATTTTAATATATATTGTACCATTTACTCTTGTTTTTAACC
>JAEZSL010000138.1 GCA_023443925.1 Bacillota bacterium
TCATAAGCAGCAATGCCAGACAGTCCTGCCACAAATCCCTCCAGCCTCGTCCGCCTTTGCCGTAATCGTGATGGGGCAGGAACGAACAGCCATAAATTCGCCGAAGCATGGGCTGAAAATTTACCCATTGCATCCAGGCATCAAAATTTTGATCTCCGGTCTTATAAGTGACATTCAGCTTGTCTTCCCAATAGAGTTTGGTTGCGTTCAGAGATGCTTCCAGGGCTTTCGTTGAAAGATAAGGTTTAACCGCCGATGCCAGTTCTTCTTTTGAGGCCCCGTAACCTAATACTATTACATAAGTCTTTTCTTCCCCGGGTTGTAAAGTAACAGCCGCAAACCGGATTCCGCCAAGAGCTTCATATCCGTTTAATACGGCTCCCTCCGTTACATATCTGACAGCTTCATCTGCCAAAGCCCTGGGATTCTCAAAACTGCCGCCTTCTCCGATAAAATCCTCAGCACAGGGATAGAAGCCTAGCGGTTTTTCTCCCTCTCCGGCGGCTCCGAATACACCATAGATTACCGAATTCTTTCTATGCCCTCTTTCATCAAAAGTCAGGGTGGGATTCAACAGAATTCCTTCCTTCGTTACTTCCACCCGGTGAAGCAGGGAGGTTACATGCCTGTGATCCCTGATATTATCGGCCGATCTGCCGTAAAGCGGTACGGCGGCCACCGGTGTTAACTCTAATGCTTCCTCACCGCTGTTTTTAAGTGTGACCTTCATCAATTCCACCGTATCTCCGGTACTGGGTACAAAGGCTGTAATCTCAGAGGTAATACCATATTCCCTGGAAACCCTTGTAACCTTCTGCCAGAGGAAACCTGCTTCCAGAACCGTTTCTTCTTTATCAGCCGTAAAAAGGGCTGCCTCCTGTTTTGCCGATCTGCCGGTGGCAGACCAGATGCCTTTACCTTTAATATTGCACCAGAAGTTTCTGGAAGCTTTACTGTTATGTAAATCTTCACTGCTTACGGGTGCTAATAAAAACGTATTCTGGTTTGTTTTGCTGTCTCCCCCAAAGGTAGGTGTAACACTTCCCATGACACCGTTTTCATTGGCAATCGGAAAATAAAGATAACTGGTCAATTCCGGATCTGTTAACCGGAAACTGCCTTTTTCATCAGTAAACTGATAACCTTTCATACCTGTCTCCCATCTACGCTTACCGCGTATTTATTTTTATGTATATACCGCTAAATTTGATATATTTTCATATTTTAAAATACAGTAACTTTCATTAATCAGCGGACGCTGCAGTGAATATCGGATACAGATTGCAGCTTCCTGATATTTCTATTATAAAGAATTTTATGTAAAAAAACAACCTGATGTATTATCAGGCTGTTTTCTTCATACGCTATTATGTAAATGTATTAGATATTTTTTCAGCGTTTCTATATCAGGATTCAAGTATTAAGAAGCTCATATCGTATATTTGTGTATATATATCGGTATTCATGCCAGACTGAACTTGACCATTGAAATTCGATTTTATTAAACAAATGCCTCTACCCTGTTTCTTCCATTCTCCTTGGCACGGTATAGGGCCTCGTCGGCATGTTTTATCATGGAGGTACAAGTCAGCTCATCTCCGCTTTTCCTATGGCATAAACCGATACTGATTGTAATATGGATGGAAGAACTTCCAATATCAAAGATATGATCTTCCACATTTTTTCTTATCCTGTCGCAAAGATTATAGGAATCCCCGGAAGAGATATTAGGCAGAACCAGACCGAACTCTTCTCCCCCGTATCTGCCCGCAATATCTCCCACTCTGACGTTGGAAACCAGTATACCGGCTAAATCTTTTAAGACAATATCTCCGGCTGCATGTCCATAGGTATCATTGGTTTTCTTAAAGAAATCAATATCCAGCATGACATAGGTAATTTCTTCCTTGTTCCTGTCCTGTTTCATTAATTCTTTGTCCAGCAAATCGATTAAAAGTGCATGATTGTACAATGAGGTCAAGCCGTCTCTGGAGGCTTTATCCTGGAGTTCCTCTTTTTGCTTCTCCTGCCTTAAAGCCGAAGCGACTCTTGCAATAACTTCCATCTCATCAATAGGCTTTTTGATATAATCTATGGCTCCTATTTCCAGAGCATTTCTAAGGTCCTTTCCCTCTGCTTTGGCGGTTACCATAATCACCGGTATTTCTTTTGTATCAAAATCATTTTTAAGAGCTCGGCATACTTCAAAACCATCCATTTCGGGCATCATAATATCCAGTAATATAAGAGCCGGTTTTAAATTCTTTACCATTTCAAGTACCGGAATTCCGCTGGCGGAAGTTATTACGTCATAGTTTTCGTCTTCCAGGATATCCTTTAATAATCTGAGATTATTATTGTTATCATCCACAACTAATATTCTGCTGTTCATCTTATGTCACCTAACCATTTCTCTACTTTAGCGGTAAATAATTCGTCATCGATTGGTTTTGATATGTAATCGTCAAAAATCTCCCTGAAAAGCTCTTCATCCTGAACCATTGCATGTGCAGTGGCGGCTATAAACGGAACTCCCCAAAAGCCGGGCAATTTTTTCAATTCCTTCGTTATCGTGATACCGTCCATATCCGGCAGTGATATATCCATTAAGACCAGATCAAATTTATAATTAACGGCTTTCTCTAAAGCAACTGCGCCGGACTCCGCACAAACCAGTTCAATCTCCCTCTCAATATCCTCCAACAATTGTTTTACTAATCTTATATTATTCAGGTTATCCTCAACCAGTAAAATTCTATGCATCCTGAAATTTCTCCTTAATTCTCTTAACTAGTGTCTCCATGGCAGTATCCATCATAACCGCTGATTTCTGAATGATAAGATTTGCCCTGTCATGAAGTTCCTCTTTTTCCTTAATTGTCAAATCTTTTGCCGTTACAACGATAATAGGGGTATCTTTCACCGTCTCCATTTGTCTGATTTCTTCGATTACATGAAAACCATCTTTCTTCGGCATCATAATATCCAGGATCAATAGGTTAGGTTTTTTTATCGTCAATTCCTTAATAACTTCCTCGCCGTCTCTGGCCAGGCGGTACGGGATGGATTCTTCTCCTAAAAACTGTGCAATAAGGTTAAGGAAATTGTCATCATCATCACCTATCAAAACGTCAATCCCATGTTTTTTACTGATGGTTCTCATAATCGTATCGAACAGTTCCTCCTGCGTAACAGGTTTTATCAGGTATTCATCCGCTTTCATCCGGTATGCCAGGTTTTTCTCACTAAGTACGCTTGCCATAATAACCGGTATGTTTTTCGTGATATTATTATTTTTCAAAGAAGTAAGAATTTCCCATCCGTCCTTATTGGGAAGCATGATGTCCAACAGTACCACATCCGGCATAATCTGTTGGATTTTCTCCGCTACATCTTCCTTTCCGTCCAGGGAAATGATATCAAAATCATATTCCCGCAGATACTGCTTATACAGTTTTTGTACATTAATGTCATCATCCACACATACTACTTTTCTTCGGTTTCCGTTAACTGCATCGGCAATCTTATTATCACTTTCTATGGCGGTATCTTCTATATTTTCAGGCAATATGACCGTAAAACAGCTTCCTGCTCCTGGTTTACTACTTACCTTTATCTCGCCGCCCAGCATCTCTACAAATTTTCTGGTGATGGACAACCCCAGGCCTGTTCCTCCTACCTTCCTTGTAAAGGAACCGTCTACCTGACGGAATTCATCAAATATATGATTTAAGTCTTCCTCGGATATTCCGACGCCTTCATCCTTAACACAGATATAATATAACTTATCTGCTTTATCCACAGAAAAAACAACGGTACCTTTCTCTGAATACTTAAATGCATTGCTCAGGAGATTGATCAGTATCTGTTTCACCTTCATTCTATCACTTTTCATAGGAATAAAACTCTCAGTATAAGTACTTTGGCGATATTCCAGATTCTGTCCCTCAGCCAGAGTTTTCGTCATATTATATACTTCTTCCATCACCCTTAGCAGATTAAAAGCTTCCGTATGTATTTCCATCTTGCCTGCTTCTATTTTGGAATAATCCAGCAGACTGTTGATTAATTCCAGAAGATGATTGGCTTCATCCCTGACAATCATTAAATTTTCCTGCTGTATGACAGGGAGGCTGTCACTGCTTTTTTTAATTACACGGTTGGTAAAACCTATTATAGAATTAAGAGGGGTTCTCAGTTCATGAGACATATTGGCGAGAAATTGGCTTTTTAATTTGTTCGCTTCATTCACTTCCGCCATCTGCGCCTTCAAAACTTCATTCTTTACTTTTAGTTCCTCTTCTCTTTTTTGTATGGCATTCTGCATTTTATTAAAACGCTGTATTAAAATGTTTAGTTCTTTATCAGCAAACAGCCCTATCTGCTGTGTATATTTTTGGTCTGTAATATTATCCGTAGCCAATATTAACAGTTTCACCGGTTTTGATACGGTTTTAGCTGTAAATAGAGAAATGAGAATGGATAAAGCACCTGCCAGTAAACCTCCAAAAAGCATGACATAGGTGGTTTTCTGCTGGCTTTTACTAAGCTCGGTATTGCGTTGACTCAGGGTATTACGTTCCTGTCTTATAACTGCATTGAGATTAGCACGGATGGCATCCATTTCATTTTTACCGACCTGACTTTGTACTGTGGCTACTATATCTTCCATTTTCAGCAAGCCTCTGTTAACTTTGTCACGGGCATCCAAAATCTCGGTCTGTTCCCATTCTAACCATTTTTTATATCTTAGATCTAATTCTTTCAGTTTTTCCTGCTGTAAGTTATCTTCTGCGGTCAAAGCTATCAGTTTATTATAATGGCTGGTAAAATCCGATTCTCCTTGATTAAAGGGAGCCAGAAATTCGTCACTGCCTGCAATGGCATATCCCCTGGCACCGGTCTCCATATTAAGAAGGCTTATTAGTATGGAATCCGCTTCTTCCATAATTTCATAGGATGTCAAATTCAGATCCACTGCCTTTTTCTGGTTCGCATAATTTATGTAGGTATAAAGTAAAATTGATATCATCAAAAATATTATGATACCAAAACCCAAATATAATTTATGGCTTAATTTTAGTTTATTAAAAAACACCTTCTGCTGCGTAATTTTAAGAATATCCATATTCTCCTCTCTGGTATAAGGCCTGCATTAATTGATATAAGCGCGATCAAGCCTTTAAAATATATCATACATTTATACTATAGTAAATAGCATTTATACTGTATTTGATACTGGAATTATCTGTAATCCCGGATTGTATTAATTTGTTTTTAAATGCTCCTGATTTATATCTGATATAGGTGTCGACAATACACCCAGGCTCCCTGCCAGATCGTTATTATTGTAGATATAATTCCAAAATTGGACAATAAGAAAGAGACTGGCTTACCAGACTCTAGCGATGATGTGCTGTCACGGCAGTGACGATCTTCCAAAGGATTTATCCTTTTGCGTGTTCATGTGCCTCCCCCCGGAGGGTTATTATCGAATAGGACTTTCCTATACAAAAAAGAAATGCAGCCAGGAGAACCGGTAGCTTGTTCCTTGGACACATTTCTATCAATGCTGCATTAACTATTGTTCTTAATAAAAGTACTGACCAGTTTCCGGAACAGATAATTTTGTTTGGTGTTCTGGCTCTTTCCTGCGATTACTTCCTCAATCAGGTACTGCTGGCTGTCAAATGTCTGATCTCCGTCAATTTCTTTTTTCCGGTAAATGCCGTCACTGCCCAGGAGTCTGGCTTTTACATTATCTTTAAACATAATTTCTAAAATATGTAATATCTGATCCCGGATATCGGTATCCAGGATAGGGCAGGCTATTTCCACTCTTCTCATGGTATTCCTGGTCATCATATCGGCAGAAGATATATAAACCCTTATGTCCTTATCTCTGCCAAAACAGTAAATTCTGGAATGCTCCAGAAATCTTCCTACAATACTGGAAACCATTATATTATCCGTTTTCCCAGCAATTCCCGGCAGCAAACAGCAGATACCACGGATAAGAAGCTTTATCTCCACTCCTGCCTGGGATGCCTCCGACAGTTTGGCTATAATTTCTTTGTCCGTAAGGGAATTAGACTTTATAATAATGCCGGAAGCCTCTCCCCGCCTAGCCTTTTCAATTTCACTGTCCATTAGTGCCATCATATTATTTTTAAAGGAATAAGGTGCAACCAGCAGGTTATTATATTGACCCTTTAAATTCGATATGGACATATTCCGGAAGAATTCATTGGCCTCCAGACCGATATCCTGGTTGGCGGTAATTAAAGACAGGTCGGTATAAAGCTTTGCTGTTTTTTCATTATAATTACCGGTTCCTACCTGGGTTATATACAGGATTTTGTTTCTGTCCCTTCTGGTAATCAAACAGATCTTACTATGAACCTTAAAGCCTTCAAAACCATAGATGACATTACAGCCGGCTTCTTCCAGACGTTCTGCCCATTCGATATTATTTTCTTCATCAAATCTTGCCTTTAGCTCTACAAGTACCGTTACTTCCTTGTTATTTTCTGCCGCTGTGCTTAAATAATCTATAATTCTTGAATTTCTGGATAACCGGTATATGGTGATTTTAATAGAAATTACATTGGGATCCTGAGAACTTTCCTTTAATAAATGCAAGAAAGGTTCCATTTGATGATACGGATAAAATAAAAGAATATCTTTTTTCCTGCATTGGCTTGTAATACTTTCGTTCTTATTTAGGAAAGCCGGATAATTTGGCTCAAATATCGGATAACTGAGTTGTTTTAGTAAAACTCCCGGAAGCTTTGATGACAATTCAAACACATAATTCATAACCAGCGGTGATTCACTGGAAAAGATCTGCTCTTTGCCGATTTCAAGCTTGTCCAGTAAAAAACCCGTCAGAGCTTTGCTTAAATGTCCCTGTACTTCCAGACGGACCGGTGAAAGCCTTGCCCGTTTTTTCAGAACCTTTTTCATACGTTCCCTAAAGTCATAATCAACTTCAAAAATATCATCATCCTCCGTACTGATATCCGCATTTCTGGTAACGGAAACAATGGCCGCGGATTCCACCTTATACATTCCAAAGATTTCCGGTGTATGTTCCAGCACTATTTTTTCTGTCATAACATAACGGGTCTGGCTTCCGGATAATACCGCGAAACGGGACAGGGACTGGGATATGGGGATTAACCCAAATTTCGTATCTTCCCCCTGAAATACACAGACTATGTACAAAACCTTATTGATAAGATGTGGAAACGGATGGCGGGAATCAATGACCTGAGGTGAGAGGATTGGTAAGATATCACTCTGGTAAAAACGGTCGATAAACTTTTTCTCTGATTTTTCAAGTT
>JAEZSL010000401.1 GCA_023443925.1 Bacillota bacterium
GCAAATTTAAAAACCTAGGAATTTTCGTTAATATTTACCCAAACGTTTGCGTAATATTCCGTCGCAATGTTATAATATAATTTGTATAATACCTATATAAGCTTAACTATAAAACGACTGATATTCCGCTTTCCGGAATTACTAATAAAAGGAGGACCGTTCCATGACTTTAAAAGAAATTGCAGATTTAGCAGGAGTTTCTGTATCTACCGTCTCTCGTGTAATTAATCACGGTAATACCAAAGTAGCCAGTCAGGAGGTCAAGGATACCATATGGAAGATAATCAGGGAAACGAATTACATACCGAATTCAGCTGCCCGTAATTTAAAGCTGGGTAACGATTCCGGTAATTCGGGTAACTCCGTTAAATCCATCGGCTGTATTTTTGCCCGTTCCAAAAACACCTTAAATGACCCTTTCTTCTCCCAGATTGCAAGAGCTCTGGAACAGGAAGCCTTCCGGCAGGGTTATATATTGAAATACTCTTTTTCCGCCTACGATATAAACGATGCCAATACGTATCATCTCATAACCAATAACCAGGTAAACGGAATTGCCGTACTTGGAAGATTTGACAAGAACCTCTTAAACTTTATTAAAAAGCAGTATAAACATGTAGTTTATACGGGTCTTAATATTATAGATACGGATTATGACCAGGTAATCTGCGACGGTTACCAGGCTTCCATTGCTGCGGTCAATTATCTGCATAAACTGGGACATACCGCCATCGGATACGTGGGGGAAAAGCATAAGGAATTAAGATACCAGGGTTATCTGGATGCCATGACCCGGCTGAAATTACCGATACTCCGGGAAAATATCGTGGTAACTCCCATTTCCTCGGAAGGCGGTTACAATGGAGTAAAGGAATACTTAAAGAAAGAGCTTTCGGTTACCGCCCTGTTTTGTGCCAATGATTTGACAGCCATCGGTGCAATGAAGGCTATTAAAGAAAAAGGTCTTGGAATTCCGTCCGACATATCCGTTATCAGCATCGATGATATTGACACCGCTCAGTATATGTCACCAATGCTGACCACAATCCGGGTGCCTATGGAGGAACTGGGTAAAATGACAGCGAAAATCCTGATTGACCGTATTGAAAATGGGAAAGCTCTTCCCATTAAAGTGGAACTGCCATTTTCAATCATTACCAGAGAGAGCTGTGATATAAAAAATGATGCAAAAATACAAAGCAGAAATTAAGTTCGAGTATAAAATCCTGAAAGAACTTCAATATAAAGAACACAACCGCCAGCGGTTATGTAATTGGTATTAACCACCGAAACTGATATTCAGTTTTTTCAACATACTGATTTATACGTGCGCCTAAGCGCACAGATTGGAGTTAAGTTGAAAAAACGAAATACATTTTTTCAACATCCTGATTTAGACGTGCGCCTAAGCGCACAGATTGGAGTTTACTATGAAAAGCCACACCTTATATCTGGAATGTTATTCCGGTATCAGCGGAGATATGACCGTAGCGGCCTTACTTGACCTGGGGGCTGATGAGAATGTATTAAAGGACGGTCTTAAGAGTCTTAACGTTGACGGATACAAAATAAATATATGCCGTAAGCAAAAATGCAGTTATGATGCCTGTGATTTTGACGTAATCCTGGAACAGGACCCCGATTACGGCCCTTTGTCCAAGGAGGCCCTGGCGCTGACTTCCCCGGAACAACCCCATATACAGCTGGGACACCATGAAAACAGAAATCTGTATGATATAAATACTATCATAGATAATTCGGCTATCACGGAGCATGCCAAACAGACTGCTAAGAAAATATTTTTGATTGCCGCTACGGCAGGAGCAAAGGCTCACGGTAAATCCCTGGAACAAATTTACTTTCATGAAGTTGGTGCCGTGGATTCTATTGTTGATATCGTGTCTGCCGCAATCTGCCTGGATAATCTGGGAGTTACTGAAGTGATCATAACGGAACTCCATGACGGTACAGGTCATATTAAATGCCGCAACGGTATGCTGCCAATTCCGGTTCCGGCCGTAGTTAATATTGTTGCCGATCATCATATTCCCCTTCATATCACCAAAATAAAAGGAGAACTGGTTACCCCTACCGGTGCTTCCATTGCTGCCGCTATTAGAACCCGGGATAAGCTACCGGAAGAATTCAAGATTCTTAAAACCGGACTGGGAGCCGGTAAACGGGAATACGAACAGCCTGCCATTTTAAGGGCAATGTTAATCGAAGAAATTGTCTGATTTCTTTCCAGTACTTTATGCAAACGTTTGTGTTAAATGTTCCGGCCCGGAATATCCAATAGCCATGGATAATTCCGGGCCATTTTTGCTGTCTTTTATTACATATTTACTGAGTAAGTAGCTTAAGAAGATTAAGAAGATGACAAATAGCAATACACCCACGAGAGATGTAAGTTAAACGCGATATGCTGCTGTCATATTTTGCGTGTTATACTAAGGAAAATAGTTATAAGAAGGGGCATAAGTGCAGTAATCAAAAAGGGGGACATTAATATAAAATCCCCCTGTACATGCCTAACTTAGCACATACAGGGGGTATAATGGGAGGTGGATCAACTGATTTATTGTAAATCTTTAAAACTAATATAGGGGGCTACCGGATCTCCGATTAATGGTTTAAGCCATTCCGTAAATTCTTCCGTTACGTCATTACCTCTTTCATTAATGTACTTATCCGGCAGGATTCTTTCATGGAGCATAACTTCTTCAATGGGAACCAGACTGGTACTTATCTGATAAACTTCCCCTTCTTCTCGGTTTATTGCTACCATAACGCCTGTCTTTTGCGCCAGTACAGCCTTTACTGCCTCTTCGCCGACTAATACTGCTTCGTCACGGTCTATCTTTGACTGAAGAGCAATGGATGCTCTCCCGCTGAGACCAGGTTTTTCATTCCTTGCTTTGATACCCAGATTCTTAACTACCAAATTAGCCAAATGAGAACTTACATCACCGTAATAAACTGCCCGGTCGGATTTAAAGATGGGAGGAACGATGGATTCCCCGTCCTTATTCTTAAGTCCTTCACTGACAACTACAACAACGCCGCCCAGTTCGTCATATAATTTCTTAACATCCTCTAAAAATTCCGCTTCATCAAAAGGTCTTTCCGGCAGATAAATCAGATGCGGAGCATCCTTTTTATCTTTTCTGGCCAGTGCGGAAGCCGCCGTAATCCAGCCCGCATTTCGTCCCATGGCTTCTACAACGCATACATGAATCGGCAGTGCTTTTACATCCTGTCCGATTTCAGCAGTGGTTACCGCTATGAACTTTGCTGCGCTGGCATAACCCGGAGCATGATCAATAATTGAAATATCATTATCTATGGTTTTAGGAATACCCGCTACAAAGATATCTTCCTTCTGGCAGACTTTGCTGACTTTTCCGCAGGTATCCATTGTGCCGTTGCCGCCGTTAAACAGTACATATT
>JAEZSL010000402.1 GCA_023443925.1 Bacillota bacterium
AGACAGACTATGTTTGCTGAATTTGAGATGATTACCCACCAGAAATCCCTGGAAGGAGAAGCTCTGACGGCCGATACGTTGTGTAAGATCTACCGTGATCTGAACGCCTCTTATTTTGGAGACGACATTGTGATTGACTCCGAAATCGATATGGAATGGGCCAGAATTCCTCATTTTTATAATGCATTTTATGTATATCAGTATGCAACCGGTTATTCCGCAGCCATCGCTCTGTCCAGAAAGATTCTAAAGGAAGGCGAACCTGCCGTAAATGATTATATTAATAAGTTCCTAAGCGGCGGAGGTTCTGATTACCCTATTGAACTGCTTAAGAAAGCCGGTGTGGATATGAGCACCAAAGAACCGGTACAGCAGGCTCTGGATTTATTCGGTAAGCTGTTAGATGAAATGGAAGAGTTAATGAAATAAGCTTTATATTAACATTATACTATATTTTATTACATTAAAGAGAAGCGTGAAAACATAGTTATTTATATGTTTTCACGCTTCTCTTTTTCTGATAATTAGATGGATAATACTTTATGCAGCTTCTGTAAACAGTACAGAAACAGCAACGGCTCTGAATTGAATCTACAAAACATGTAGAATCTGCAAAAAATATGTAGAATCCGCAAATAATATTTACATTTTGCATAGTAGTGTTAAGATGGAATAGTAGGGCGAAGTTAATATTTTACATTTCATGAGGGGTGAGAGGTGATTCCGATGTACAAGGATATGGAGTATTTTGAATAATTAAAGAGTTGTAAATGTATTATATAACCACCAGAATGAATAGTAATAGAATAGTCATAGGAATGCAATATAGGAGATGATTGGATGTATGATCAAAAATTTCGACATAATATTGGGTTTAAATTAATTATATTTATTGTTACTATTTTTAGTATGTCTTTGGCAGGCTGTAATCACACCCGGCAGTACATCTCGCTGTTTAAAAACGAATCGGATCTATTTGCATTACAAAGCGATGGAGCTGTCTATCATTTAGATAATGGCATGAATAAGAAAAAACCGGTAGAAAAACTGCCTGTTAACAGAGGTGTGTCTGCTTTTTTTCAAAAGGAGTATTATTATTATGTTGATGGCCGTAATCTCATTTCGTACTCTCTTTCAGACAAAACCAGCAAAGTGCTTTGTGTGGTAAAATCCGGAGACTATGCGGATATAGAAATGGTTATGGGGAATCATGTTATATTTAAAACATCTCAAAAAGTAAACGGTTCGTTTGGACAGTATGCATATTTTGATTTTAATTTGCAGACCAGTAAAACAACTCCTATGACGGGAGATTTTTTTCCAAGTGATCATGTTTTGAACTTCTTAGCTGCTTATGATACTAAAGTATTTTTTACAGATCAAAACAAAATTAAGTTGGCTGAAATTGATCTTGACGATATGGCTGTAACGGACCTGTCGAGTCAATTAGAGTTTACGCCTGTAAAAGCTTGTATCAGCAACGATACACTATATTTATGTGCATGGCACGAAGCCTTGTACTATATGCCGTTAGATAGTAAACCTGTTGTGCAGCAGGTTAAATTAAATACGCCCGGCAGAAATCCCGGAGCTATGGCCGCTTATGCTACAGGTGTGCTGATTTCAATGGATGACAAAGAATTAAATTCAGTTATTTATTATCTGGCTGGTAAAGACTTGTCATTAAAGCAGGTATCGGACTCCCGGTTCAAAGCTTGGAATGTCTGGCATATTATGGGTATCGATGATCGTTTTTATTGTATTGATAGCGATGGTCAGGATATTAAGACGGGATTAATGACAGAAAAATAAACAGATGAGGTAGTGATTTAAGAAATTATAAACTTACCAAAGAACTCGCTTAAGCGGCTTCTTTAGCCATTATTGTGCTGTCATGGACAGCAGAAGGTGAGGTAAATATGAAAAAAATGATTTACAAACGTTTTACTTCTTTATTCTTGAGTGTTGTAATGTGTGTTGTAATTCTTCCGGCTTTTTCGATTAATGTGAAAGCAGCTGATAATGTAGAAGAAAAGGTATTTGAAGCTATTTATCTTGAAAGCTTAAATGATGAGGCAGACAGTTCTTTTAAAGACATATCCAATATTGGTATTGGGAAAGCAATTCCCTCATACAAAGTAGAAGCTGGACAAGCCGTTGCAACCTCAGCACAATATATTCCGATTTTACTTCATAATGAACTTGTTTCTATCGCTGTCATTACTTTATTAAAGGGTGAAATCAGTACAGTAGAATTAACAAATGAGCTGGTGGACGGAATCAATAATTTTGATGGTGAAAAAGTTGCTTTGATCTTTGATAATAAGAATACATATATTTTTTCTGAAAACGAATATAAATTAGTAAAAAGTTACGAAAATGAAATTACTGTAGACCCCGAAGAGGTAACGAAATATAAGGACTCAATCTTTGATTTACATGAAGAATCAAAGAGACGTATTGAAACGGAAGATATCAATATGGACACAATATTTGAATTGGAGAATAGCAAAAAGGCAGAATTAGATAATTCATTATTTAACACAGAGGATTCGGATAATTCAATAGCAGGAAACAGTGCAATTAATACGGTAACCTATCCAACTTCAAAATACTTATCCGTACCGATAGTACCGCAGCATGGTCTCCCAATCTGCTGGGCGGCTGCAGTTGCAGGTATCGGTAATTATAAAACTGATTATTTTTACACGGCGGAAGATGTTTCAGACTATATATATGGCGATAACGAAGGTGGAAATACATATGTTGCTTTATTAGCACTTCAGGGATTGTATGATTTAGACGGCGTTGATGTATATTATGCACCGGCATTTGTAGTAATAAAAGATCATATATATAATTCCAATCCCATGTACGTCAGACTCTACGGTGTCAAATCCAGTTCTACCGTTAATCATGCTTTGGTTTTTATCGGCTATTATGATTATAGCTCAGGTAGTTATGACGGAAGTATCAGGTACAATGATTCAAATGATACCTCCTATAAAACTTTATATTTTACGACGGATGGATCATACAGCATTACCTATAATGGGATTACCTCATATATTGACCAGCATGTCAGTCTATATTAATTTTTCGTAGTCTGCCGGGAAAATTAACAGACATTAGTGAAAAAGAGGGTGCTCTCAGTTTATGAGGGCGCCCTTCAAGCTGATTTCTATTTCATAACAGTGGCAGAAATAATCCCTAATTTATTAAGGTGAAGTCTTTTTTCAGATAAACCATATCAATTAACTGCACTCCGCATTCATACATTGGATGATCATAATTATCTGTAAAAAAGTTTTTGATCCGGTGGGATATTACAAATCCGCAGCTTTCGTAAAACGGTATGGTCAGAGGACTGTCACCCGTTCCTACAAACATGGTTTTACATTGATCTTTATAATAATCAAAAATATATTCAATCAGCTGCCGGCCATATCCTTTTCCCTGGTATTTTTCGTAAGTGGCAATGTTTTTCAGCTCATATATATGGTCACTTTCCTGTGTAACCACGCAGATGCTTTTCAGATCATCCTCGAAAAGGGCAAACATATCCCCTTTGTCCAGGTATTTATCGATCATGTCCTCCTGTTCGTCTGCCAATAATAATAAATCCAGATACCTTTTTTTATCCTCGGTTATTTTAATAATGTTCATATATATTGATCTCCTTTTATAATAGCATTCATTAACGAATTAATATGAAACGGTTTATTACCTTATTATAAGGATGCCTCAAAGAATGATAACCCCATGGGTAAATTCATCTTTTATGACTGTTCCGTATTTATGAAATACTACCTGACTGTACAGGCGGGCAGCAAAAATATCTTCATTTAACATAGTTACACCGGTATCAGATAGCAGCTTACCTGCATCAGCCATTTTTGTGATAACAGGAATATCTCCAATATCTGCGATAATCCTTAACAGAGGGGAGGAGGATTTCCGAAAGCCTAAAAGTCTGGCGTATTGGGTAAAACCTGCCTCATTGTAGGCGTAAAAATTATCGGAATATAAGTTTAAGAGAATGTGTATTAGCCCCCGGTTGATCCGGGTAAGGGTCCATTGCCTGGATTTGATTTTCAGGGCCAGATCCATAAAGCTTAATCCTTGTACACCGGTATCTTGAATCCGGTTAGCAAGATCAGGGGTGATATCCGTGTACCTGGTCAGGGATTCCCTGGTTTCCAGTGCTAATTTGTAATTAAGCAGCAGGGAATAATCGCCATCAAAAACTGGATAGGTTTTTTTGTGATTTTCCTGTAAGAGTTCATATACCGGCGATGGAAGCTGATGAATCAGGTAATCTATGGCATTTACCTCCAAAAGATTTTTCCGTATGGCAGTTGC
>JAEZSL010000407.1 GCA_023443925.1 Bacillota bacterium
ATGATGTTGGGGTCGAATAGCCCCTCTTAGCACCTTGAAAACTACACACATTTTTTTAATTTCTGGTATAATAGCGTTATCAGAAAGGTGGTACTTATATGTCATTCCATACGAACAGTTCACAGCAATACTCATTAACAGATAGTGCAGGCAACTTAACAAACCGCGAAAAAAAAGCTTTAGAAAACTCATGGGCAAAAATCTTCGCGGAGGAAATTTTTCCTTCTATAGATGAAGAACGTTTTCGCATACTTTATTCCGATCGAACGCAATGCCGTTCCAATACACCAGTAAATATCTGTGTTGGTGCACTCATTATTAAAGAACTGTTCCAAATTTCTGATGATGAAGTTGTGGAAAATCTCATGCTTGATCCAAGATATCAGTATGCTCTTCATACAACCAGTTTTGATGAACAACCGCTGAGTGATAAATCACTCTCGCGTTTCAGAAAACGATGCTATGATTATGAGGCTGCCTATGGGATTGACTTATTCCATGGCTGCGTGACCGATCTGAGCGATAAGATTGCTAAGATGATGAACGTAAGTCCTCGCATTAAACGGATGGATTCATTAATGATTGAAGCAAATATAAAAAATCTTAGTCGTGCAGAGCTTCTGTATGCATGTGTAGCAAAACTTGTATCATGTGTTCATAAAGATCACAGGGATGATCTCCTAATCGGTTTGGAGCATTACTATAACGCAAATGATTATAATCAGACTTTTTACTACAATGACAGTACCAGTACAGAGGAGCAAATTCACTTGATTTTGTGTGATGCTGATAAACTATTAAAGTTATGCAGTTCTGAGTATGATGAAACCATTGAATACCAGCTTTTACTAAGATGTCTTGCTGAACAGACAATCGTAGAGGATTCCATGCGCCGGCTTCGCAACAAAGAGGATGGCGGATTCTCCTCCTCTATGCTTCAAAGTCCATCGGATCCAGATGCAACATATCGCGAAAAAGCAGGAAAAAAATATCGCGGATACGTGGCAAATTTAGAAGAATCCGTAAGTGAAAATGGTTCTTTAATTACTGATTATCAATTCGAGCAGAACACATATAGTGATAGTCAGTTTCTCCAAGATAACTTGCAACAGAAAGAACCACAGGAAGAGAGCTCTTTTCTTGTTGCCGACGGAGCTTATTGTGGATCAGAAAATACAGCTCTGGCAGCTTCAAAAAATATCCAACTGGTAACAACCGATTTATCCGGAATAGATGTCCCTGACATTTATGCTGATTTTGAATTAAACAAGGAAGGAACTCGAATCAAAAAGTGTCCAGCTGGCTATTCACCTGTAAGCTGCTGTTGTTCAAGCAGTAATGGTCATATACATGCATCTTTCTCTAAGGAGCACTGTATGAACTGTCCACATAAGGATGAATGCAAGGTTAAAGAACATAAAAAAGTTTTCTCTATAGATATATCTGCTACGGCACAGTATCGCGCAAACACTCGACGTTATATGAAAACGGATGAATTCAAAGCATTGGCACGACTGCGTAATGGTGTTGAGACGCTTCCTTCTATTTTAAGAAATCGGTATCATGTTGATCGTATGTCTGTCCGCGGAAAAACCAGAAGTAAGTTTTTTTTTGGATGCAAAGTTGCAGCATTGAATATTCGCAAGCTGTTCACCTTCCGGAATGGCTTGGGTCATTATGCCCAAAATCCATTATTCGCCAGATGATATGGAAAAGAAACAGAGCATCTTTAAGAATGTTTTCCACTTAACTTACTTTAATCATGCTTTTACAAAAAATGTGTGAAATTTTCAAGGTGCTAAGAAATGGGCGAATTGAAACCATTAATTCGACCCCAACATCATTATATATGATGTTCAGCACCTTTTTGAAAAGGAAATGAAGGTCGGAAATTATGCACTAAAAATCATGCTACAGGATTTGAAAATCCGATTCCCGAAAGAAGAAGCCGCGGCGATTGCTTTGCATCTTGTTAATGCAGAGAAGCAGGCAAAGGAGCTTAAGAAAGAATCCCAAAATGATGATATTATTAAGAATATAATTAAAATAATTGAAAACGAATATGAAATAGAAATAGATGCAAATAGTTTCAATTATTCCAGATTTGTTTCTCATATGAATTATCTTATTAAAAGGACAAAGAATAATAAGATGATTCGTTCAGAAAACAGTGCTATGTTTCAGAATTTGATGGAAGAACATACAAAAACTTATCGAACAGTAGAGAAGATTTCCGGATATTTTGAACATCAGACGAACTTCCGGCTGACGGATGAAGAAAAATTATATCTGATGTTGTATATTAATCGATTGTGTTCCAGAGAGGAATGTAACCAGTAGGGCATAACCTCAAACATAGAACGAGTAGACTCGTTTTGCGTTTGAGGTCTTTATTTTTATATATGAGCAACCAGTAGGGCTTACCCAAAACTCAAAAGTAAAAATATTATTTCTGTGTTTTGGTTTTTATAGCTAAAATGCATAAGCGCGCATGCATTAAGTTTTTATAGATCTAAGGAATAGGTGATTAATGAAAGGAGTGAAATGTGATGGGAAAAAGTAAGTACGATGATTTGGGAGACTCGATCATTGAACTGATTGGAGGAAAAGAGAATATAATCTCTTTAAAACATTGTCTGACTCGATTGCGTTTCAGTTTAAAAGACAGGGCACTGATTGATGAAGGGAAGATCAATGAAACGAAAGGAGTGATTTCTTCTCAGTGGCAGGGGGAACAATACCAAATTATTATTGGTCAGCATGTTGGAGATGTCTATCAGGTGATCTGTGAAAAAACCGGCATGGAAGCGATAGGGGTTATTAATGCAGACGAGGGACCAACGAAACAAAAATTAAGTGCCGTGGCAGTATTTGATGCAATTTCAGGCTGTATCATACCAATTTTTCCAATCTTAATCGGTGGTGGATTGATTCGGGCAATATTAATGCTCTTGCTTCAAATCGGTATTGTGGATGCCGAAAATTCTACGTACATTGTTTTATCCTTTGTTAGTGATGCGGCTTTTTATTTTCTGCCAGTTTTTGTAGGAGCTGCCGGGGCTAGGAAATTTGGTGCAAATATGGCTATTGGGATGCTCATTGGTGCTACGTTGATTCATCCACAATTTATCGAAATGATTACAAATGGGGTCTCATTATCGGTCTACAGTATTCCTATTTATGCGACAAACTATGCGAACTCGATTTTCCCTATGATTTTGGCGACCTTTGTTCTGTCTTATGTGGAGAAATTCATTTCTAAATTCACACCTCAAGCTGTGAAATCATTGTTGGTTCCTACTTTGTCGCTATTGATTATGGTACCGCTCGTGCTAGTTCTGTTGGCACCAATTGGTGCTTTTGCTGGCGGTTATCTCACAGCTGGCATTATGTGGCTTTATAAATCGACAGGTTTTTTTGCAGTTGCTGTATTGAGTACAATTTTCGTATTCTTAACAATGACTGGTATGCATGCATCGCTGTTTCCGGCAATATTGTCAATGTTCGCAGCGTTTGGGTATGAGCCGCTTATCGTACTTGCAGGAGTTTTGTACACAATTAGCCAAGGTGTAGTGGCACTAATAGTCGCTGTTAAAACGAAAAATAGTGAAGAAAAAGCCACAGCCTTGACCTGCACTCTTACAGCATTTGTAGCAGGGATATCCGAACCGGCATTATATGGCTATTCCCTGCGATATCGAAAACTGCTTTATTGCTCTATGATCGGTTGCTTCCTGGGTGGAGCCTATGCTGGTCTCATGCACGTATATGCTTATGCTGTTGCGGGAAGCGTTGGTTTTTTAGCATTGCCTGTATTCATTGGGCCTGATGCTATGAATCTTGTCCATACAATAATTTCAATTGCACTTACATGTGTTTCAACTTTTATTTTGGGTATTAAATTCGGATATAAAACGAAGGAGGAAATTTAATGTTTAAAAAAGATTTTTTATGGGGCGGTTCTGTTTCAAGTATGCAAACAGAAGGAGCCTGGGACATAGATGGTAAAGGCTTGTCTAATTATGATGTGAAGGAAGTAAAGAAAGGCAATTCCGATTGGAAGAATGCCATTGACTTTTACCACAGATACAAGGAAGATATCAAACTGTTTGCCAAGATGGGGATTAGCGGCTATCGCTTTTCTATTTCATGGCCCCGGGTGATGCCTGGCGGTGGAACAAAAATTAATGAAAAAGGGTTAGATTTCTATGAGAATGTAGTGGATGAAATGTTAGCCAATCATATTGAGCCAATCATTTGTATGCATCACTATGATGTACCTCAGGAATTAGTAGAACAGTATGGTGGGTGGTGGTCAAAAGAATTTGTTGAAGCGTTTAAACATTATACCGAGGCAGTCGTTGATCGTTTAGGAAAAAAGGTGAAGTATTGGTTCCCATTCAATGAACAGAATGCATTGATGTCAGCTTCTTATGTGTATCCAATGGATCATATGAGTTCAAAAGAAATTGATGAAAAGTCAATCCAAGCTGTTCACAATGGAAATGTTGCTGGGGCATACTTGCGCTATTATGTTAAAAAGGTCAATCCAGATGCCATGGCTGGCGGTATGATTCATTATGCTCCATATTATCCAATCGATTGCAATCCCGTCACGATAAATAAAACCAAGCGAATTCAAGAGATGTATGAATACTCATTACTGGATGTTATGGCACTGGGAGAATATTCGTCTGAAACCTTACTCGCATGGGAACGTTATAATATCATGCCAGACATGACAGAAGATGAATTAAAATTAATAAAAGAAAATACGGTAGAGTTTATTGGTTTCAGTTACTATGTTTCCAGGGTCATTTCTGAGAATACCTCAGAGGAAACCAACCCGGAAGAATTAACAAAACTATTGTGGGCAATGATGTCAGGTCAGATGGAGAAGAATCCTTATTTAACCCAAACGGATTGGGAGTGGACCATTGATGAAAAAGGGCTGAGAACTTCTCTTATAGATATGTATCGTCGTTATAAAAAACCACTTATCGTTTTAGAGTGTGGGTTAGGAGTAGTAGAAGAATTAAATAGCGAGAATACTGTAGAAGATGATTATCGAATCGATTACTTAAGAAATCATATTCAAGAAGTCAAGAAAGCGGTGGAAATTGACGGTGTGGATTGTCTGGGATTCTTGACGTGGGGGCCGATTGATATCTTAAGTTCAAAGGGTGAAATGAAAAAACGCTATGGGTTCATTTATGTGGATCGTGACGAAGAAGATTTGAAGGACATGAAGCGTTACAAAAAGAAGAGTTTCAATTGGTATCAAAATGTCATTGCAACTAATGGTGAAGAACTTTAAATAAAGTTTGATGTATCTTAATGTTGAAATGTCAGAAGGAAAAACGTTAATTTCATCTCTTATGACTTAGTAGTTTTATGAAAGTTTGTAGAAACTAGCTTCAGGCGGTATCTTTATATCTTCTCGAGCAATGTAGAATCCATAATCGGTTTATATAAGAAAACAGTTAAATTATAGGTAAGTTATAGAAGTACACTAAATTAAGTACATTAGAGTGATATAATATGCTTCTTTCCAGGCAGACAAGTGATATAATAAAAACTTGCCGCCTGGGAGGGAGCATTTTCTATGAAGCAGTTCAATATGACTTTTACGTTTTTATATAGAGATTTATATAGAATTGCTCAATTTATATAGAGGTCAGAGGCTTTTGTCATAAGGTATAATAGTCGCCAGGTAGAATAAAATTTTCACACCAACGAAAATCTGTTTCAGATTCTATTGAGTGAACAATTAATGATCGTTTGTGGTGTATGGCAGAGCTAAAATAATTCTAAAAAAATATTTATAAACCATATTGACAGTTTTGCTACTACGTGATACTATATAGTGGTAGTAAGTATTACTGAATATCGGTAATACAGAATATCAGTAACACAGAGTACCAGAAATACAAAATATCAGTATCACAGAATACCAGTACTATATCTGTCATACTAGACAGCAAAGAGGTGAATAAATTGGAGAATATCACAGAAATGTTAAAGGGTGTACTGGAAGGCTGTGTTCTTGAAATCATAAGCCATGAGGAAATCTACGGCTATGAGATCACACGGCGGCTAAATGCTCTCGGATTTTCCGACGTTGTGGATGGGACAGTATACACCATTTTAGTACGGCTTGAGAAGAATAAACTCGTGGACATAGAAAAAAAACCATCCGATATGGGACCTCCGCGGAAGTTTTTCACGCTCAACGACGCAGGACGGGAGGAACTGAGGAGGTTCTGGGATAGATGGGAATTCGTATCATCAAAAATTGATGAGTTAAAGGAGAGAAAAGAATGAATTTCTGGGAAAAGATCACAGGAAGTGACATGACAAAAGAATTGAAAGGCTTTGAAGCGCGGGCGAAAGAGCTGCCAGCTGATTATCAGGAGGCCTGGGAAAAAATAAAAGCGAATATCTGGCCGCACTCGGATTTCACCGGCCGCAACCTCATGCCAATACTTGACGGTGTGCTTGGCCTGCTTGAAGAAACGGCGGCGGACGGTCAGAGTGTCGGGGAGGTTTTGGGTGATGATATTAAAGGTTTCTGTTCGGCGCTGGTCGGGGAAGAAGGGGCAAAGTCATATCGCGATAAATGGCGCCAGCAGCTTAATAATAATATCGCAAAAAAATTAGGTAAATAGGAGAGGAAAAAATGAGTATACAAGATATCATCGAAGGCAAAAAAGAATGGAGAGCGCACATGGCGCGTGTCAAAGCGCTCCCGCAGGATTATCAGATTGTTTATAAAGAGCTTCAAAAATTTCTGTTTAAGGTTGGTCCTGTAGAGCTGACTGACGGGACGGAGCTGCTCACGGGGATTATCGAACTTTTTGAAGAAGGTGCGGTCTTGGGAAAAGGTGTACTTGAAGTGACAGGCAGAGACGTAGCGGCTTTCTGTGACGATCTAATTAAAGATTCAAAAACTCACGCTGACATTTATCAGGAAAGTGTTGACCAAGAAGTTAATAAAGCCATGAAAAAGATTACAGATAAAGCAAAGTAAACGATAGACATTCCAGGGTAAAGAGGTGGTTGAGTGAATAAAAAATATGAGTGGATATTATGCCCGGTCTGTGGCAGTAAAACAAGGGTCATGATACGTGATGATACGGTGCTTGAAAACTTCCCGTTATTTTGCCCTAAGTGTAAACGAGAAACGATAATTAATGTAAAACAACTGAATATATCAGTTATCAAAGAGCCGGACGCTAAGACGCAGAGCCAATAACATGTGAGAGAAATTACAGTTATTGGCTCTTTTCTTATGGTTTAAGTTTCATCAAAAGATTTAGTTCCAGAGTTGAATCAGATTATTATAAAGGAGGAAGAAAATGAATAAAAATATCATTCAAATTAAAGGGGTAAAGAAAGCTTACAAAGAGGTAGAAGTGCTGAAAGGAGTAGATTTCGAAGTTGAGCAGGGAGGAATCTTTGCATTGCTTGGCTCCAATGGTGCAGGAAAAACAACGATGATTAGAATCATGGCTACTTTGCTGAAAGCAGATGCCGGAAGTGTTGTAATTAATGGTTTTAATATTGATAATAATCCGGGCGGCATCAGAGGTTCAATCAGCCTTACGGGTCAATTTGCTGCGATTGATGAAATTTTGACCGGGCGAGAAAATATTCAGATAATAGCAAAACTTAGGCATCTTAAAAATCCGGCTCAGGCAGCAGATGAGCTGCTAAATCGTTTTGGCATGGCGGAGGCAGCAGACCGCAGAGTGGCCACATACTCTGGAGGTATGAAAAGAAGAATTGATATTGCAATGAGTCTTGTGGGAAATCCAAAAGTTATTTTCCTGGATGAGCCAACGACAGGTCTTGACCCGGAAGCACGTTTAGAAGTTTGGAAGATTGTAAAAGAGTTAACTGCTTCAGGAACTACAGTATTCTTGACAACTCAGTATTTAGAGGAAGCAGAGCAGCTTGCAGATAAAATCGCTATCCTGCATAGAGGAAAGATCATTGCTCTTGATACACTGGAGGGATTGAAAAAAATATTTCCGCCTGCAAAAGTTGAATATGTCGAAAAACAACCTACCCTAGAGGAAATATTTTTAACCATTATCGGTAAAAAGGAGGAAAAATAAAATGGATTCTGAAAATAAATATTTTTTTAAGGATATGAGTGTCATGTTTGGACGTTCGATACGTCATATTTTGAGAAGTATGGATACAATTATTACCGTATGTATCACACCGATTGCAATGATGCTGTTATTTGTTTATGTATTTGGTGGTGCAATTGAAACAGGTGCAGATAATTATATTAATTATCTATTACCGGGAATAATGTTAATGGCTATTGGCAGCGGGATTGCTTATGTAGCTTATCGTTTATTTACAGATAAACAGCGTGGTATCTTTGAACGTTTTCACTCTATGCCGATTGCTCGTTCTACCGTATTATGGGGTCATGTATTAACATCAATAATATCGAATGGAATTACTGTAATAGTAATTATACTAGCAGCATTCGTTATGGGCTTCCGCTCTTTAGCAGGAATACTGGAATGGCTGACGGTATTTGGAATTCTTGGAATATTTACCCTTGCCTTGACCTGGATTGCTGTAATTGCCGGACTCGCGGCTAAAACACCAGATGGTGCAGGTGCATTTTCTTACCCAATCATCTTCTTGCCTTTCATTAGCTCAGCCTTTGTGCCAACAGATACTATGCCTTTTGCAGTGCGTGCATTTGCGGAAAATCAGCCTGTAACACCTATTGTAGAAGCGATTCGTAATCTATTATCAAACCAACCGGTGGGAAATGATATCTGGGCTGCCCTTGCCTGGTGTTTCGCAATCATAGTTGTTGCTTATTTCTTTGCAATGAGAATTTATAAAAGATTATAAATTATACCTTTATACGACACCATGTTCCACCAAGTTTTTACAAAGGTATTGATGGACAGAAGTGTTAGAAATGGGTATAATTAGATTAAGACAGGAGGGCAAATTATGATTGAAAAACGATACTCAATTGAGGAATTAAAAGAATTTATTGCACCTATTGCACCTATTGCAGAAAAATATCATTTATCTAAAGTTTATCTTTTCGGCTCATTTGCCCCTGGAGATTATAATGAGTTAAGTGATATAGATCTTCGAATTGAAAAAGGTGAACTTAAGGGGATGTTTGCTTTATGTGGATTTTATACAGAAGTGGAAGAAGCACTGCAAATAAAAGTGGATGTATTAACCACTGGAAGTTTAGAGGGTAACTTTTTGAGGAAGATAGCTAAAGATGAGGTAGTGCTATATGCAGGGTGACAGAAATGCAGATGTTTTGCAGCAATTATTGATTACTGCAATGAATTTAAAACACAATAGAACGGTTTGGAAATGAATATGAAACTTTTTCTAAAGATAGTGTATATCAGAATGCAGTGGCCTTATGTGTATTACAAATTGGTGAATTAACGACACATTTTACAGAAGATTTTATAATCACTCATAATAAAATGCCCTGGAATCAAATTAAAGCATTGAGAAATATGGTGGCTCATAATTATGGAAAAATAGATATAGAAATTTTGTGGGAGACTATATCGAATGATATACCACAACTACAAGAATATTGTGAAGAAATTGTAAAGCTGTTTGAAGTTATGTAAGAATGTGTGAATGAGGATGAAGAACAAAACAAATTAGGAATGAAGTAGTAATGATTTGATTAAATACTTAATTACTTTGAACCTCAGGCCTGTATTAACATTATTAAGCAATAAATATAACAGCGTATTGCCAAAGAGGTGAGAGTGGTTTGATTTTCACGTCTTTCTTAGATTTCAACCCAACTTTAGCCCTCGATATGCCTACAAAACATATCGAGGGTATATTTGTGTATAGTGGTAGGGCTGAGGCAATAGATTAAATGATAAAAATTTCCATTTGAATCATTGTATGCTATAATTTAATTAAAGCATAAGGAATAGAAGTCTTAATTAAAGTACATCTATAATATCAATTGGAGGAGGCCATGAAAATTAACTTCAAAGATCAATTATCATTAGGGGTTGCATCGGCAGCAACACAGATTGAAGGAGGAAAGTGCGACCATAACTGGAATGACTGGTATACAAAAGGGAATATCAAAGATCATTCCAGCCCGGCCCGTGCAACGGATCATTATCACCTATGGAAAGAAGATGCGGATCTTATGGCTTTGATGAAGATTAAGCATTACCGGATGGGAATTGAGTGGGCAAGAATCTGTCCGAAGGAAGGAGAAGCAGATGAGGCGGTAATAACACATTATAGAGAGGAGCTGCAATATTTAAGGGATCAAGGAATTACGGTGCTGCTTACGATTCATCATTTCACCAATCCCATGTGGTTTGAGCGGAAAGGGGCATTTACACAGAAAGAGAATATAAGATATTTCCTGGATTTTGTGAAGCTTATTATAAACACTTTCGGGGATCTTGTGGCGGAGTACATAACAATTAACGAACCGAATGTATATGCAGCCAATTCCTATTACTTTGGGGAGTGGCCGCCAGGTGAAAAATCATTTTCGAGGGCGGTTTTAGTAATGTCAAATATGGCAATCTGTCATATAAAAGCTTATCAGCTGATACATAATATGCGTGAATCAATGGGGTTTCAGGATACAAAGGTGAGCTTTGCCAATCACGTTCGTGTTTTTGATCCGCAAAACCCGGGTAATCCCTGGCATTGTATTTGTGCTAAGCTATTAGATTGGTTTTTCCAAGGGGCGATAACCGAGACGATAACCACAGGTAATTTTAGATGGCCTTTAAAAAGCTCAAAAGATATCTCACCTGGCGAATATCTGGATTTTATTGCAATTAATTACTATACCCGGAGTACGGTATCGGGGTTTGGCGATGGGGTTAAGGAGGATGCACCGAAGAATGATCTGGGATGGGAAATCTATCCGGAAGGGCTTATTCGTTGTACGGATCATATTTATCAGCTTTTAAAACGACCGATTTATATTACGGAGAATGGCACCTGTGATAATCAGGATGCATTTCGATCGAAATATATCTATGAGCATTTAAAAGTAATATGCGAGTCTAGTCTTCCGATAACAAGATATTATCACTGGTGTTACTGTGATAACTTTGAATGGGTGGAAGGAGAAAGTGCACGCTTTGGACTGGTACATGTCAAATATGAAACCCAGGAAAGAACCATCAAAACTTCCGGCAGGTTTTATACCAGGATGATTGAAGAGAATGGTATATCGGAAGAACTTTATAGAGAATATGTAGAACAGATTGGAGCCCATTATGGCAGCGAAAAGAAATCATAATCGTTATATGTTTGGTCTTGGAACGATTGGCAGAGATATGCTTTATGCAATGGTAAGCATGTATCTTCTATTCTTCCTGACGGATATTTTGGATTTGCCGGATTCCACCATGTGGTGGATGACAGGAGCAATGACCATACTTCGTATATTTGATGCGGTAAATGATCCAATCATGGGATATTTAGTAGATAATACCCGTTCAAGATTTGGCAAATTTAAACCATGGATTGTGATAGGCGCTATTCTTGGCGGTGTTTTCACGGCTCTATTGTTCCAGGATTTTGGACTAAGGGGAGCAGGCTATGTAACAATGTTTATAGTAATTTATCTACTCTGGGACTTAACCTATGGAGCCAATGATATCGCTTATTGGTCAATGCTTCCATCCTTGACACTTGACCAAAAAGAACGTGAGAAAACCGGTTCCTTTGCCAGAATATGTGCTAATATCGGGCTATTTACAACCGTAGTTGCCATATTGCCTGTTACAGGCACCTTGAGCAATACCTTAGGCGGCAATAAAAAAGCCTGGCAGATTACAGCAGTCGCAATTGTATTAATTACCTGGGCCTTTCTTCTGTTTACGGTATTGGGAGTGAAAGAGGATAAAAGCATTAATGTTAAACAAGAGTCCACATCCTTAAAGGAAATGTTTCGAATTTTATTCCGGAATGATCAGCTGTTATTTACGGCTGTATCAATGGCATTATTTATGGTTGGTTATTGCACTACCACCGCTTTTGGAGTCTATTTTTTTAAATATGCTTTTAAAAATGAAGGAATGTACTCGGTGTTTGCTGCGATTCTCGGAGTATCACAGTTGGCAGCCTTATCCGTATTTCCCCTATTCTCAAAAAAATACAGCAGAAAAACGTTATATGCTTCGGCAACTATATTGGTAGTAGCCGGGTATGTACTTTTCTTTTTATCGCCAATGAATATGCTGTTTATCGGCGCTGCCGGCATCCTTCTTTTTACCGGTCAGGCCTTTATACAGCTGCTGATGCTGATGTTCTTGTCAGATACGGTAGAGTACGGACAGTTAAAGTTTGGACGACGTAACGAAAGCATCACCTTCTCCGTACAACCCTTTATCAATAAAATCGGGGGAGCAATTGCCAATGGAATTGTTGGTGTGACCTTGATTGTTTCTGGTATCAATGCCGCTAAGGCACCGGAGGAGGTTACTGATTCCGGACTGTTCATTATGAAGTTTGCAATGTTAATTTTACCGCTTATCTTTATTGTGTTTGGTTACATAATTTATTTTAAGAAGTTCAAGATTGATAAGCATATGTATGATAGCATTATATCGGAATTGGCTTCCCGTGGTGAAATATATAGAGAACAGGAGTGAGGTTCTATGCTGACAAATAAAAGCCGTATCAAAGAGGTGTATGCAAACCCAATCGGCCGGGACATTATTAACCGGGTGCTCTTACAAATGAATATAAGCAAAAAGGCAGTTACCAATCCAATTGTGGGTAATCTAAGGCTAAAGGTTTTACCGAAACTGCTTAAAAGCCAGCTGGATGAAGGCTTCGTGGATACATTGCTAACACTTTTAAACACGGAGCAGGAAACCGCAAAGGGCAATGAGTCACGGGTTCTGAAAGCTTGGTGGAAGGAAGCAGTATTTTATCAGATTTACCCCAGAAGCTTTAAAGACAGTAATGGAGACGGAATTGGTGATCTGGTGGGTATCATAAGTAAATTGGATTACCTAAAAGAGCTTGGTATCGATGCAATCTGGCTTTCACCAATTTATGATTCTCCCAATGATGATAATGGGTACGATATAAGAGATTATCATAAAATCATGACAGAGTTCGGATCAATGGAGGACTTTGACCGGTTATTAACCGAGGTTCATAAACGAGGGATGAGGCTTATTATGGATCTTGTGGTGAACCATACCTCAGATGAACATGAGTGGTATCAGAAGGCCGTCCATGAACCGGATTCCAAGTATGGAGATTATTATATTTTCAAAGACCAGCCCAACAACTGGACATCCTTTTTCAGCGGCAGTGCCTGGAACTATGTAGAAGAACGCGGACAATATGCACTGCATCTCTTCTCAAAGAAACAGATTGATTTAAACTGGGAAAATGAAACTCTGCGCCAGGAGATTCATAATATGATAAAATGGTGGCTGGAAAAGGGTGTAGATGGATTTCGCCTGGATGTCATTAATTATATCTCTAAGCGTTGCGGCTTGCCGGAAGCCAATGAAAGTATAGGCAGGCTTATGGAATATCATGGGGTCGAACATTATTTTTATGGACCTCGTCTACACGAATATCTGCGTGATATGAAAGAGAAGGTGTTTATGCCTTATAACGCTTTTTCAGTTGGAGAAACTCCTGGAATCGGAATGGAAATGAGCAAGCTGTTGACTGCTGATTATCGGAAAGAGCTGCACATGGTATTCTCCTTTGATCATCTGGAAACGCCGGGGCATACACGTTTTGATGATTATCAATATGACCTAAATTATCTAAAAGCTTTTATGATTAACTGGATGGAGAATTACGGCAATCATTGCCAGCCATCCCTGTTTTTTGAAAACCATGACAATCCTCGCATGATTTCTAAAATAAATCCGGACAGGCACTACCGGAATGTACTGGGTAAGCTTTTGGCTGTAATACAGCTTACACTACGAGGAACGCCATTTATCTACCAGGGGCAGGAGCTTGGAATGATGAATCAAAACTTTAGGTCCATCTCGGAGCTTCGTGATGTGGAGTCTTTAAATCTTTATGACGAGTTATGTAACACCTTGAAAAAAGAAGAGGCTTTTGCGAAGGTATTGGCCGGTTCAAGAGACCATGCCAGAACACCCATGCAGTGGAACGATCAGCAATATGCAGGCTTTTCTACCGGGAAGCCTTGGATTATGATGGATGAGGATTATAAGGTTTGCAATGTAAAGGCGCAGCTTCAGGATGAGAACTCTATCCTTCGCTTTTTTCAGAAACTGATTGCTTTACGTAAGGAGCATAGGGTCATTTATTATGGAGAGGTGCTATTTACGAATCAAAAAGAAAAAGATCTGTTCACCTATTACCGTAAGGATGGAACAGAAACGCTGTATATTGAGATAAACTTAAGTTCAACCAATAAGAAACGGACAAAATATCCGGAGGGAATTTGTTTGCTATCTAATTATACAAAGGACTCTTTGCCATTCCTGCGGCCATATGAAGCTAGTATATGGAAATATAATGAATTAGATACCCCAGAGTAAGAAATAGGAGGCTGGTTTGACGAATAATTTTTGGAAGATAAAGACAAAAGTGAAATTACAACTTTTATTCCCGGTAGATAATACTATACTTCCTGATTTCACTTTTAGAAAGGATATAGAATTTGTAGCAGCACACTATATTTCTTGATACAATAGGCAGGACATAAATTAAATGAGCCATTTATAAGATATAGTTGAGCATATATGGAAGGTATTGTAAAATAAACATAAATAAAATTATATGGGGATGAGTCGTATATGAAGAGTTTGAGAAATACATGGATTATAATTTTTGTTATAACAGTTGCTTTATTTCTACCGGTTACTATTAACTATATCACATTACTGCCGGGTACATATGTAGATGGAAACTCTTTGGCTGGGGGTATCTTCTTAGCGATATTTTTTTATTCATTACAAATAGCATTAGCAATTATTTTCGGAAAATTTATTATGCATAGATCCATAACGGAGATGGGATTTAATCTAAGAAATATAAAATTAACGTTTAAAATGCTGGGATGGTTTATTTCAATATGGTTACTGATTGTTATTCTGTTTTATATGATCGGCCTGAATTGTATAGAAGGCTTTGATGTATTTGTATCACATTATTTTGTTAAAGATAAGCTGGCGATGCAGAAGAAATTAATCATTGGATGTTTACTGGCAGGTTTGGGAGAAGAACCATTATTCAGGGGATTTATTGTAACATCATTCGTTACGATTATTACAAGATATGTTGGTGCAGGAAAGGTTAAAATTCCACTTGTGGCAATCGTTTCTGGTGTATTGTTTGCGTTAGCTCATATTGAATATCAGATTATGCCATTTAGAATTGTATATGTTGACGGGATACAGCTTAGTATAACCTTTATGCTGGGAACTTTCTGGTCTATTATGTTTATTAAGACAAAGAGCTTACTTGGGCCGATTATTGCTCATATGTGTGCAAATACTATACAGATTATGATTGGATACTTTGTTGCATATTACATTCTTTAACTTTTGATACCTAATTAGGGAAAAATAAAGGATAGTCTTTTCCTGGGGCGCCATCTTTTGGGCTGTTCAAGCCGCGTCGAAGTATTGGTATTGAGAACAAAAAAAGTGAAGCTGGAAGGCATTGAAAATTGTGGGTTTCATGAAGTGCTATTAAACTAAAATTATAAAAAATATACTTGGGCTGTCTATGAAAGAATTGTATTTCATAGGCAGCCCTTTCTATTAGTATGGGAATGTATACTTTGGTAATCGGCTAATTGTTGCATATGCTCATCATATGTGTAATCTTCCGGATAGAAAACATGATATTATATAGATGATCATAATCACTAATCATAATAAAGTCTGATCAGTTCGATCAGCTCCTCCACGTTCAACCCCAGAGTTTTGTAATATTCAATATCTTTTTTCAGTTTTTCCAGCGCCATCTCGGTGCGTTTGTCTGAAAGATCCACAGCCGAAAGGCGTGCGACAAAGCAGCCCTTTCCCACTGTCGTAACGATGAAACCGGCGCGTTCCAGCTCTTCCCACGCCTTTTTTACCGTGATGACACTGATTTGCAGTTCCCTGGCCACTGTGCGTATGGGTGGCAGGCAAAGCCCTTCTTTTAACTGGCCCTTTATGATCTGTGCCGATATCTGCTCAAATAATTGCTGATATATCGGTTTATCCGAAGTTCCTAATATAACAATATCCATAGGCGCTACAGGTCAACCTTTTCAAAATTCTTCGCAGATTTCTTATACGCCAGCACTGTAAGTAATGCAAACAAGACAATACCCGCAGCCACTACCGGAAGTTGGCGCAGGAGCGCATCCCTGCTGATTCCGTCGAGAATATACGAAGCCGCTGGCATGGACAGCACGAGTGTTTCGATTACAGTGGCAAACAAGATGGATGCGGTTAGAGCAGCAAGGAGGGGCCAGCCGATCTTGTATGCATTTTTGTAAAACATCGGGAAGAATACTACGTTGAAAATACCGTACATCACAAACACGCAGCCAAGATATGCAATGTTGGCATCGATCATAAAATTGCCATTAGGGTACAGCGTCATGTTGATGGTGGCAAATACTGCAGCTAACCCAATCTGCAGGAGTTCGAGTATGGTGATGGACAGCACACGTGCTTTAACTACGTCGCGCTTTCTGATGGGGAGCATTACCGTAAAGCCAATATCATTCTTCGCTTTCGCATCGGTGAATATGTTGGGAATGGCGATGAAAAATAAATACATCATAGCAACGAAATACACCCATTGGGGAATGAGCAGGAGTGCACTGGCTAACAGTATTAAGAAAAATAAGGGATGAATTGCAAGCCGGAACTCTTTATATAACAGGTTATTCATAAGCAGCCTCCTTTTTTGCGTGATAGATCATGATATCCTCTAGACTGGGCGGTACAGCCGCAAGGCCGTCCTCCGGACAAAGAGAAGCCGTTTTTATAAGACCGGTGAAGCCGAACGCATTGGTTTTACTTGCTATCAGCCTTGGGTTTACGTGGTCTAGCTGTTTGATTGTTCCGCTGACCAGGCGGTAGGCGTCAAGAAGTTCATCCTTATCCCGGCTTTCGATTATCCGGCCGTTTTCTATATAGGTAATGAAGTCCGCACATTTTTCCAGATCGCTTGTTATATGTGTGGAGAACAATATGCTCCTTTCACCACTCTCAATGAGCTCCCGGAACAATTCCAAAAGATTATCACGCGCAATGGGATCAAGCCCGCTGGTCGGTTCGTCCAGCAGCAGCAGCTTAGCGTGGTGCGACAGCGCCAGTGCCAGTGAGTATTTGACCCGCATACCGTGGGACAGCTCGGAAGGGCGCTTGTTTTCGTCCAGAGCAAACCTTTTCATGTAGGTTTCGTACAACGACTGGTCCCAGTTGCTATAAAACCTGCGATAAACGTCGGTGATGTGCTTAATCCTGGTCTTAGCGTAATAATCGATGCCGCCGAAAGCATAGCCGATGTGCTGTTTTAGTTCGAGTTCGTTCTTGGCAAAATCCTTTCCAAGTATCCGGATGCTGCCGCTGTCTTTATGCAGCAGACCCAGCATCGATTTCAGCGTGGTGGTTTTACCGGCGCCGTTGGCACCTATAAAGCCCATTATATAACCGCTTTCCAGTGAGAACGAAACTTCTTTTAAACTAAAATTCCTGTAACTCTTGCATAGTTTCTGTACTGATAATATCTCCATTAACAACCTCCTTTTGGCTTGAGAATTTATTTTCTGTTCATCCAAAGTAAATTGAGTATACCGTGTATACACAATATAACATAGTGTTTAACAGAAATCAAGAGAAAAAGTTGGAGAAAAGAGGTCAAATTGTAAATCATATAAAAAAATACAAAGCTTAAGACGTCAAATTACTGGGTTCTGTTTAGTCTTTTATGGATCTAGGATGATGTAATATCAGGAAACATTTTTCTACCTTTTATAATATATGGTTGAGTATAAATAGCAGATGCTGTAAAATGAATTTATATGCTCATATGTGTGCAAATACAATACAGATTATGACTGGATACTTATGAAAAGTGAAGGGAATGGAAGAAAAATGAAGAAAATTGGTATTATTTTTACGATTATAGGAACAATATTTATGGTGTTTATGGTATTTGCTACCATTGCAGTTTATCAGACTTATGAGAATACTTCACCTAGTTCGTTTTCAAATGGTTATTATGGCCTCGTTATCATTAATTTATTGTGTTTTGTTATTGGCGGCTTTTGTCTGGCTTATAAGAAAATAAAAAAATTGGGCGGGCAGATAAAACTGGCGCAGGAAAATAAGGAGACAAAGCCAATACCAGTAAAAGCAATATCAAAGAAAAAGGCTCCGATTCCGGCTGCAATCCGGTCTAATAAACCGATTGTCCCTGATAATGTAACGCAGCCACAGTTGGTTCAGTCGTTATATCTTTGCGAGAGCATCCATCCGCTGGTTCAGATAAGGTATATCGCGGGTATTATAATGGCTGCAGGAACATTGCTTTCAATACCGGTATTGGCGAATCTGGTTCCGCCAGATTATGCTTTGCCCTACATAATGGTTGCTGTTGTATTATTTTGGAGCGGAATTATAATCTGGGGAGCGGCCAGGAGTAATATAAAGCTGCAAAAGACTACGGGTTTTGTAATAACAATGGATGGTTTTCTCTATTATCTTAGTTTAGACCTGCGTTTATATCAGAATAACAGGATGCCGATCACAAAGCTTGGAAGAATTATCAATAATAGCAAAAAGGCTCAAGAAATAAACGAAGCTGAGAGAACACAGGAAACATTTTTAAATAGTAAAGAAGCAAAAGAGGAAATTGAAGCATGTTTAAATGGAAATAAAGTCAGGGGATTATTTCGTATAACCCGTATGGATGCTCCGCATATAACGCATAGAAATACCAGTAATATTCAAATAAAGTTTTGGAATGAAAAAGCATATCGTATCGAAAAGATAACTTTATTCAAAAACAACAAAGGATTTGAGCAGATTTTAAGTGTCATTAATAAACTGGACCAGAAAATTAACTATAGAGAATTAATAAAAGAGCTGCGCATAAGTGATTACAGCAGCAGATGAATACTAATATTAATAAAACCTTAAGGTATTCATAAGAGAATCATTATGATATAAACATTTATTTTGCGTTACTATATTAAAAATGAATGTTGAATCAGGAAGAAGGGATAGAACTTATGAGTATCAATATTTTGGTGGTTGACGATGAGCAGTCCATAGCGGATCTGGTTGAAGTTTATTTACAAAGTGAAGGTTTTAAAATATACAAATTTTATAATGGTAAAGATGCCTACCGGTGTGTCCAGTCGGAACAGTTAGACCTTGCAATACTTGATATCATGCTGCCGGATATGGATGGTTTTACTCTCTGCCAGAAAATTAGGGAGAAGTATAAATTTCCGGTTATCATGCTGACAGCCAAAGAAGAAGAAATCGATAAGATTACCGGACTGACATTAGGTGCGGATGATTATATTACCAAGCCGTTTCGTCCATTGGAACTTATTGCCCGTGTAAAGGCGCAGCTTCGCAGATTTACCCAATATAATTCTTCCGGGCCGGAAAAAGAAGAACACTTAATTGCTTTTTCCGGCTTGGTAATGAATCTGGATACCCATGAATGTACTTTGAATGAAAAAAAACTGTCCCTTACTCCTACTGAGTTCTCACTTCTTTGGGTCCTCTGTTCCAGGCGCGGACGGGTGGTCAGTTCGGAAGAGTTGTTCCAGGAGGTATGGGGAGATAAGTACTTCACTAACAGCAACAATACGGTAATGGTTCACATCAGACATTTAAGAGAAAAAATGCACGATAGCGCAGAACGTCCCAAATATATCAAAACTGTATGGGGGGTTGGCTATAAAATTGACAAGTAAGAGAAAAAATGATTATTCAAGATTAAAAAGGAAAATATTATTGCGAATGATCTTTATTGTTTTTGCTGCGGCTGTAACTGTTATCTTTCTGCGTCATACAATTCAAACTCGCTTTAGCATTGGAGATACCTTTGTCCGCCTGATAAAGAGGACATTTCATTTGTCTGACAGAACCGTTGTAAAAATTATTAATTTTGTATTTTATAATCATATAGAAACTATTACACTTATCATGATTTTTCTACTTTTAGTTATTTTGCTTAATTTCACAATTACCTGGGTTACAAAATATTTTGATGAAATCATTGCCGGAATGGATAGACTTACAGAGGAGTCCGCTGATGAAATTATATTATCGCCGGAATTAAATTTTATGGAAAATAAGCTTTATCAATTAAAAAGTAACCTGGAGAAACAAAAGAAGGCGGCTCTGGAAGCCGAGCAGCGCAAGAATGATTTGGTTGTTTATCTGGCTCATGATATAAAGACACCTCTGACTTCTGTTATCGGATATTTAAGTCTTCTGGATGAAGCTCCTGATATGCCTCCTGAACAAAAGGCAAAATATGTCGGTGTTACCTTGGAAAAAGCTTATCGGCTAGAATTGCTTATTAATGAGTTTTTTGAAATTACACGATTTAATCTTCAAACCATTGTTTTGAACAAAGATAAAATTAATTTACTGTTTATGCTCCAGCAGATAGCAGATGAATTTTTCCCAATGCTGACTCCACAAGGAAAGCAGGTGTCCGTTAATGTGCCTGACAGCCTTATTCTATATGGAGATCCGGACAAACTGGCTCGTGTATTTAATAACATTCTGAAAAATGCCATAGCTTATAGCTATGAAGAAAGCGTCATTGATATTTCGGCAATACAACAGGACAAAAATATTGTTATAACATTTACGAATCTGGGAAATCCAATCCCGAAGGCAAAACTTGAGACCATATTCGAAAAATTTTACCGGCTAGATTCTGCACGTTCCACAAACTCCGGTGGAGCAGGACTAGGTTTGGCAATTGCACAAGAAATTGTTACGGCCCACGATGGAGCAATCTCTGTGGAAAGCAATATAGAAAATACTACCTTTACAGTAAAACTTCCGTTATAAGAAAATCTTAAGAAGTTCATAAGTTGGAATTCCAACTTAACTCCTTGTTCTGTGATTAAATAATATCATCACAGAATAAGGAGTTGTTTCATTATGAGACGAAAAATAAAAAAGAAAAAATCAAGATTACCCATTTTTATAATACTTCTGATGATGGTTGGAATTGCTTCTTTTTTTTATCAATCCAACATTATTCCGGATTACCAGCATCTCTTTCAGAAAGAAGAGGGCGATAAAATTTCTTTACAGGCAGTACCAGGTGAAGCTGATGACAGCATAACACCGCTTCCCGCATCAAGCTTAGAACTTAATTTAACAGATTCGGTAACTCCTGATAAACTTAACAGCCCTAATGCAATACTAATCCGTTTAAAAGATCAAACTACTTTAATGCAGAAAAATAGTGATGATAAAATTTATCCTGCTTCTTTGACTAAGATGGTTACAACCATTGTTGCGATAGAATACTTATCTGATCTGAAGGAAGAAATTAAAGTGACTAATTCTACATTTCAGGGGCTGTATGAAGCAGGTGCATCAATGGCAGGATTTCAGCCAGGTGAACGTGCAGCGGCAATCGACCTTTTATACGGGGTAATGCTGCCAAGCGGAGCGGAGTGCTGTATTGGACTTGCTGAGCATATTGCGGGATCAGAGCAGGATTTTGTAAGCCTGATGAATGAGAAGGCGTCCGAGCTTGGCATGAAAAATACTCATTTTGAAAATACCACCGGTCTTCACAATGAAAACCATTATACTACCGTCAATGACCTGTCTATTCTACTGAGTTATGCCTTGCAAAATAATACCTTCAGGGAAATTTTTACTTCGTCCCGTCATTCCACAGCATCTACCAATAAGCACCCTGGCGGTATGACCTTTTACAGTACTATGTTTAAAGGACTTAGCAGTCAGAACCTTATGGATGGAGAAATTTTAGGTGGAAAAACTGGATATACCGAGGAAGCCGGACTATGTCTAGCGAGTCTTGCAAGAGTGGGTAATGAAGAATATATTCTGGTTTCAGCTGGTGCGAACGGGGATCATTATTCAGAACAGTATAATATTACCGATGCCTTGACAGTATACAACAGTATGGGAGAATAGTAGTAAGTTCAGAATAAGAATTTATTACAATTTTGATTGTTCAAATTATAATCGTGCCTGTCCGATCTTAGTACTAAGAAATGACTGAATCGGACAGGCAGTTACCTTCTTCCTAGGCAGTTACAATCCCCTAGGCAGTTACCTTCCCCAGGGAGGTACCCACCTACATGGATGTGCTTTGGTACAGCTATATTAAAAAGACCAGAAACAACAATAAGGAAAAGATAAATGGGAATTACAGACACATTAGAGAGAAAGGAGACGTATGATTATTAGATCTACTTAATCGTACAAGGAATTATGAAAAAACGGGAACAAATTGAAACAGTATTCTTATACTTTATTTTCAGTTGTTATATACTTTTACTATTTAAAATATTGATCTGGTCAAGAGTTTCAATTTTGGAGCTGCTTGACGGACAATGGATTTTATTTCGCTCAGTCAATCTTATTCCTTTTGATAGTATAAATCAATATATGTCTGGAAACACCGATACGATAAGAAGATTAGCTTTTGGCAATGTGATTGGAAATATCGTTATTTTTATTCCGCTTGGTTTATATTTACCTTTATTCAAAAAAGATAAAAGAGTATTCGTTAATTTCATGTGTATATTCATTGTGAGCTTAGTGGTTGAAATCCTTCAGGGACTTTTAGGTATCGGAGTATCCGACATTGATGATATCATTCTAAATAGTTTGGGTGGAGGGATCGGTATTTTAGGATACAAGTTTATAGCATTGATATTACGGAATGAGACAAAAGTAAATACTGTAATCACAATACTATCAACTATTATAGGATTGCCTGTTATATTGTATCTATTATTCATGGTGAGAATGAGATTCTGAATCGTTTTGTATATCCAAGGAGAAAACCGCTATTTTGCTTTTTAAAGTAATCGGTCTGACGAATATGCATGGGAGGATTGACAGCCAATGCACTAAAATTAATTAATAATGCGAAGCTATGTTTTTCAGAGAATGAGAAACATAGCTATTTTTATAGTTTGGCATTATGTAAATTAGTTTGAGGCGCGGATCATTATCTGTTGGCAGACCATAAGTGGACATAAAAAGTAAAGCCCGGTAAAAATGTTACTATGAGAAGAAGTTTAATATCATCTTAATGCGCAGAGAAAAAGCCTAACACCGAACTTATGACAAATGTGCTAAAGTTGAGAAACAAACTTGAAAAGATAGGAGGAAGTTTAGTATGAACATATTAATGGATTTAGCAATGCTTGGTATGCTGGCTGGCTGTTATTTGTTAATGAAATGGTTTGCCTGCTGGTGCGGCCGGCAGGTTGAAAAGTCGTAGAGGAGGATAATCGTATGATAATTCTTGGAATATTAATTGTGGGATTGGCAGGGTATTTGGTTTATGCTCTCGTAAATCCTGAGAAATTTTAAGGGGAAGGTGGAATGAAGTATGCTGCAAATTATTGTATTCCTGGCAGTCTTTATAGTAGTAATTTTCCCGATGGGAAAATATATGTATCATATAGCGGTCGGTGAGCGGACTTTTGCTGATCCGGTTTTCGACCGGGTAGACAATGTTATCTACCGTGTGTGCGGAATTGACAGAAAAGAAATGAACTGGAAGCAGTATGCCATGGCCATGCTGGCGACCAATGCAATCATGGTATTTACCGGATACCTGATTTTAAGAATTCAGGCTTTACCAATATTTAATCCTAACGGTATAAAAGGGATGGAACCTGCGCTGTCCTTTAATACGGTTATTAGTTTTATCACAAATACAAATCTCCAACATTATTCCGGTGAATCCGGCCTTTCGTATTTGAGCCAGATGCTGGTGATTATATTTATGATGTTTACCTCTGCAGCCACTGGTTTTGCCGTTGCTACGGCTATCGTCCGCGGCTTTTCCGGTAAGGCAAAATCCATGGGCAACTTTTATACGGATTTGGTTCGTATTACAACCCGGGTTCTCTTACCGCTGTCCATCATCGTCGGATTAGCCCTTGTATCTCAGGGTGCCGTGCAGAATATGTCTCCAAATACAACGGTACAGACCCTTGAAGGAAAATATCAGGACATTGCTATGGGACCGGTTGCCGCATTGGAATCCATCAAACATTTGGGAACCAACGGCGGCGGCTTTTTTGGGGCTAACTCAACAACACCCTTTGAGAATCCAACTATTCTATCCAATATGATGGAGATGATTTCCATGATGCTTCTGCCTGGTGCCTGTGTCATTATGTTTGGTCTCATGGTGCGAAACCGCAGCAAGGTAAAAGATAATGAAAAAGCCAAAAATCCGAAGAAATCCTTCTTTGGAAGTGAAGCCAAACCAATTTTCACCGTTATGCTCATTCTGTTTATTGCAGGTATTGTTGTCTGCTACAGGGCTGAACAGGCCGGAAATCCTTTACTTGCCCAGGCAGGTTTAAGCCAGAGCATGGGTAATATGGAAGGCAAAGAAATGCGGTTCGGCATTGCTCAATCTGCTCTGTTTACTACTGTAACGACGGCTTTTACCACCGGCAGCGTCAACAACATGCACGATACTCTGACGCCAATGGGTGGAATGGTTCCGCTGATAAATATGATGCTTAACCTGGTATTTGGCGGAAAAGGTGTCGGACTGATGAACATGCTGATGTATGTGATTCTCACCGTATTTATCTGCGGACTGATGGTTGGCCGTACGCCGGAGTATCTGGCTAAAAAGATTGAAGGCCGGGAAATGAAACTGACAGCATTGGGTATAATTGTCCACCCCCTGCTCATATTGTTATTTACCGCACTGGCGGTAGCTCTGCCGGCGGGTTTGGCGGGAATCAGCAATCCCGGGCATCACGGACTTACTCAGGTACTGTACGAATTCGCATCTTCTGCCGCCAACAATGGGTCCGGCTTTGAAGGATTGGGCGATAATACGTATTTCTGGAATATTACCACAGGACTTGCAATGTTCTTCGGGCGTTATTTGTCCATCATCATAATGATGGCTGTAGCAAGTTCATTGATGCT
>JAEZSL010000410.1 GCA_023443925.1 Bacillota bacterium
TGGTTCTGAAAGAGATTTATAATCATCAGAAAGAAACTTCCGAGACCGGGATGGCACCTGCATGTATTGCCGACAGACTGCAGTTTGACAGACCAACCATGACAGGTATCATAGACAGGCTGGAAGCCCAGGAATGGGCAGTCAGGACCGTAAATCCCAGGGATAAACGTTCCTGTCTTATTCTGCTTACGGATAAAGCGCTGGATAAGTTAAAACAGTTTGATGAAATATCAGTGGAAAATGAACAGAGAATTTTAAGGGGGTTTGAAGAAGAGGAGAAGGAAGCACTAAAAAACTATCTGCTGCGTGTCATCGATAATTTTAAAGACGAATAGATAGCAGATGCAGGCAGGAGAACAACGAATTTTTATAGCAGGAGAGGTCAATGGACAATTCAAAACAATTAGGTGAAGAAAAGATTTTAAACCTATTAATCAAATTTTCAATACCGGCTATCGTGGGAATGCTGGTAAATGCACTTTATAATGTTGTAGACAGGATTTTTATCGGCCAGGGTATAGGAACCCTGGGAATAGCGGGAGTTACAATCGGTTTTCCGATTATGCTGCTTATGATGGCTTTTTCTGTTCTCATTGGTATCGGTGCCAATTCCCTGGTATCCATTAAGCTTGGACAGAACAAAAAAGATGAGGCAGAGGTTATCTTTGGAAATGCCATCACTCTGTTGGTGCTTACTGCCCTGGTGCTGACCGTAGTGGGATTAATTTTTCTGGATCCCCTGCTCCGGTTTTTAGGTTCCAGCGAGGAGATACTGCCTTATGCCAGAGACTATATGCAGGTTATATTAATTGGCGGTGTATTCCAATCTGTCAGTATGGGTATGAATAATTTCATAAGATCCGAAGGAAACCCCAGGATGGCAATGTATACCATGTTGATCGGGGCAATTCTGAATGCAATTCTGAATCCGGTATTCATCTTTGTTATTCCATTGGGTATGAGAGGGGCGGCTTTAGCTACTATAATCTCCCAGATGGTATCAGCCGTATGGGTATTTATGTATTTCCTCCGGGGGAAAAGCCTGTTTAAAATCCGCCGTTCCAATTTAATGTTAAAACTTTCGGTAGTTGCACCGATTCTGGCTTTGGGAACCGCACCTTTTGCCATGCAGATTGCAGCCAGTGTTCAGAACTTTATTATGAATACCAGTCTGGTTACCTATGGCGGCGATATAGCCATATCCGGGATGGGTATTGTAAATAGTATTATTACTCTTATGATTATGCCTCTCTTTGGTATTAACCAGGGTGTACAGCCGATTATCGGTTACAATTATGGTGCCAGGAAATTTGACCGTGTAAAGGAAGCATATAAGCTAGCAGTCATTTTTGCTACGGGTATCGTAGTAATCGGCTGGGCTGTAACACGGATATTTCCGGAACAGCTCGTTTATCTGTTTAACAATAAAGACAAAGAACTTATTGCCTTTGGAACCATGGCAACCAGGCGGTTCTTAATGTTTTTACCGGTAGTCGGATTCCAGATTATATCCTCTAATTATTTTCAGGCCATCGGAAAACCGACACATTCCGCATTGTTGGGGCTATCAAGACAAGTCCTGATTCTGATTCCGGCGCTGTTAATCTTACCTAGATTCTTTGGGCTGATCGGTGTGCTTTCAGCCGGTCCCTTAGCCGATGTGATTTCAACGGTTGTAACGGGTATTTTTATCTTTGTGGAGATGAAAAAACTCAAAGCCAGTACAACGGAAGTGACAGAGCCTGTATTTACCGGGGATGGCTATGAGGAAGATGGCAGGGATGGCTTATTAAATGAAACATAAATAATAAATCGTATAGGATTTGAAGGTCAAAAGATCCTTCTTAACCTTCAGATCTTGAATCCTGTCATTTAATTCATATAAAGCAAAATGGATCTATGATAAGCGAAATTTACTCGTTGGTGATAAAGCAAAATGCATCTATGATAAGCGAAATTTTCTCGTTGATGATAAAGTAGAATTCTCCTATGATAAAGCAAGATTCCTCATGATGATACAACAAATTTTTTCATTACTTGACAAATTAACTTATATATGACATACTATATGGACAAATTAAATACTCGTGAGGGAGTAGTTTGCGTAGAATAATACGTGTCAAGTCAACATACTGACCAATCCTGGTCTGGCTTGTACTTAATAAACGAGACTCATGTATAGCACATACTGCTATACTGAGTCTCGTTTTTTTTACTCGTGTATAGCAATGCTATACACGAGCTTTTATTTTGTAAAAATGTTTTATGTATGGAGGAAAGTAAGAATGCAAGAATTTCTTGAGAAGAAGCAAGAACTGGTAAAACGGTTAGGTACGGATGAAGCAACCGGATTATCAACAAATCAGGCTGAAAAAAACAGAAATAAGTTTGGCACAAATGTTTTGACCAGAGAGAAGCCTGAATCGCTGCTTAAGCGTATTATAGGGGCAGCCAGTGAACCCATGATTATAATGCTTATAATGGCTGGGGTCATCGCATTGGTTGTTAACATCATTCGTGCATCCACTGGTTCCGAAGCAGACTTTTTGGAATGTGTCGGTATTTTCGCTGCTATTTCTCTCTCCGTTTTAATTACGGTTGTAATGGAGGGAAAAAGTGCCAAGGCCTTTGAAGCACTGTCCAAAATCAGTGATGATACTACGGTTAAAGTGCTGCGTAATGGTGATACCTTCATGTTAACCCAGGGAGAGCTTGTTGTAGGGGATATTGTTTTACTCTCCAGCGGGGACAAGATCCCGGCAGATGGAAGACTATTGCATAGTTCCGGCTTAACAGCGGATGAATCGGCCTTAACGGGTGAGAGTGTTCCTGCTAAGAAAGAAGCGGAATATATTATTACAGATGAAAAAACACCCCTAGCCGAGCGTACCAATATGCTGTACTCAGGCAATTATATAACAAGCGGATATGGTAAAATGGTAATCACTGCGGTTGGTGACAGTACGGAATTTGGTAAAATTGCAAAAGAACTTACGACAACAGAACGCACCAGTACGCCCTTGCAGGAAAAGCTTGCCCGTTTAGGTAAGAGCATTACCATACTTGGCGTGATTGCCGCTGCCATTGTTTTTATTTCTGAATTGATCTCATTTGCTGTAACAGACGGGCTTCATCTGGAAGAAGTACTGGAAGCTTTTGTTACAAGTATTGTTCTGATTGTTGCCGCCGTACCGGAGGGATTGCCTACAATTGTAGCAGTGTCGCTGTCTATTAATATTATTAAGCTTTCCAAACAAAATGCATTAGTAAAGAAGATGATTGCTTCTGAAACGGTAGGATGTATTAACGTTATCTGTTCCGATAAAACGGGAACGCTGACGGAAAATAAAATGACGGTCGCTGCTTTTTACGACGGGAAATGGCATGAGCGGGCAGATGAATTATCTTCGGATTGGCTTATTCACAATGTCTGTCTTAATACCACTGCAGATATTTCCAATGACGGCACCTTTATTGGTAATCCTACGGAATGTGCTATGCTAAATTTTTATGAAAACTCAACAATACGAAAAAAGAGCGGAAAATCCTATAAGGATGAACGTACCGACCATGATGTATTGCATGCATTTCCCTTTTCCTCCGAGCTTAAGCATATGACCACCATCAGCAAGGTGGATGGGAAAATTATTTCTTATGTTAAGGGTAGTCCGGAATGTGTATTTGCTATGTGTTCTTTATCAGCCGGTGAAAAAAAGCAAATTGAACAATATATTACTAAGTCACAGGAAAAAGCCATGCGTGTGATTGCTTTTGCACATAAAGAGCTCGACCGTATGCGTGATTATGAGGACGAGCAGCACCATACTATTATGGAAACAAATATGGTATTTGACGGATTTGTTGCAATTTCTGATCCTCTGCGCGCTGACGTATATGAAGCAGTTAAAAACTGCCGTATTGCGGGTATTGATCTGAAAATACTTACCGGAGACAATATAATTACCGCTATGGCCATTGCCAATGAACTTCAGATTTTAAAAGGAGATCGAATCGCTGTTGAAGCAAAAGAAATTGCTGAACTAAACGATGACGAACTTTTAAAAATGCTGCCTAAAATCAGCGTAATCGCCCGAAGCACCCCCACCATTAAAATGAGAGTAGTAAAACTACTTAAGAAACAAGGAAATGTAGTAGCGGTAACGGGTGATGGAATCAACGATGCTCCGGCCTTAAAAAATGCGGATGTTGGTATTGCCATGGGCATATCCGGAACAGAAGTTTCCAAGGAGGCAAGTGATATCGTTCTTCTTGACGATTCCTTTTCTACCATTGTCAAGGCAATTGCCTGGGGACGCGGTATTTATGAAAACTTTAAACGGTTTATTCAGTTTCAGTTGACGGTTAACGTCTCGTCCGTTGTTGTCGTATTTACATCCATCCTATTGGGATTAAAAGCTCCGTTTACTGCCTTGCAGCTCTTATGGATTAATATTATTATGGACGGCCCTCCGGCGCTGACTTTAGGATTAGAACCAATTTATGATGATCTAATGAGCCGTAAACCTACAAAGCGAAGCGATAACATTCTTTCCCGTACAATGTTTATCAGAATCGGTTTGACGGGTCTTTATATCTCCGTTATCTTCCTATGTCAATATGTGTTTAACTTTTTAGGTGCGGCAGAAGCGGAAACGACCACGGTGTTATTTACTTTATTTGCATTATTCCAGCTGTTTAATGCTTTTAACTGCCGGGAACTCTATACCACCAGTATATTTAAGCATTTGCTGCAAAATAAGATTATGTTAGTTGTTATATCTGTTACTTTTATCCTCCAAATTTTAATTATCCAATTTGCCGGAGCGTTTTTTGGAACGGTTCCGCTTAGGACTGATATGTGGATAAAGCTGCTGGGATTAAGTTTTAGTGTGATAATTGTCTCTGAACTAGTAAAGCTGGTTCTGAGAAAAAAACATTCCTAAGTAACTTACTTGACTTATAAATTCAACCCTTCCCTGAATGGGAGGGGTAATTTGTAAGTTTACGATTCGTTTTATACTGATATTCCTTGCGGTAATCGCTGGGTATCCTGCCGGTTTCCTTTTTAAATATACGGCTGAAGTATTTCTCATCCTCGTAACCGGTATGCCAGGCAATCCAACGGATGGATTTATTACTTAATGCTAGAAATTCCTTGGCTTTGTTGATACGGACAAGGCGAAGATAGTTACCAAAGGACTCACCTACAATATCCCGGAAACACTGGTTGAAATAACTTCTGCTCATATGTATGCGGCCGGCTACGTCGGAAGAGATAAGCTGGGTCATATATTCCGTATCCGCCAGTTTTTTTGCTTTCATAATACTTTCTGTTATTTCTTCCGAAAAAGCCAGGGACTGGATTGCAAAATCAGTATTCTGATATAAGGACTCCAGCCATTGCTCGATTTCCAGCCAGCTTCTGAAGGCATCCGGCATAGTTAGGGTTTTACCCAAAACAGATCCGTAACAACGATTCCAGGCATTTTCAAGAGCGGCCATCAGATGATAGATTTTAGCAGCCGTAAGTTTACTTCTTCTAAGATCAATTTTAATTTTGTCAAATAGTTCAGCCTGGTTAATCCAGTTAAAGGAAAGCCATCTTTCTTTCAGGTACTGAAAATCCTCTTCTTTCGTAATATATGTATCTTCCTGTAACTCGGAAATATCCTTTTCATGGATTTGGTGTACAGGATTATAGTCATAAAAAAACTGACTCTTCTTATACTTATAGAGCAGGGAACGAAGTTCTGATAGACTCCTGTTATTAACTCCATTGATTTTTAACAGCATACAGTCGTCAAAGCAATCCGGGAAAAGATAGGTTTCTGACTCCCGGTTCCAGATAAAGATACCGGCTCCGATTTCAAAGGGTTTATTTGGTCCGGATAAGTTGTTGAGGATAAAAAAATCCTTAGCCCCATCGGAAACATTATGTATATCCTCAATTGACAGGAGTGCATATAGGGTATTGCCAATAATTGGCCTCTCCTCACTGTTCCCATTGGAATGGTCTAAAACCTTTCTTTTTTGCAGACGGTTATGGATACGTTCCAGAATGGTATTAAAGTTTTCTTTATCAATCTGGATTTTTGCAATATAATCAATGGCACCCAGGCGCAGCGCCTGTTGGATATAATCAAAATCGGCAAATACGGTCAAAACCACAAAACTCAGGTGGGGATACAGACTTCCGGCGGTTTTTATGAAATCCAGCCCGGACATAACCGGCATCTCAATATCGGTTAAAACCAGATCTGCTTCCTGCTCCTGTAAAAATTCAAGAGCAGTCTGTCCGTTACCTGCTTCACCAACTACCGTCATATCGTATTCACTCCAGGGCATGGAGGCAATCAAGCCTTTTCTTATTAATTTATCATCTTCTACAATCAGAACTCTAATCAACAGAATACCTTCTTTCTTTATGCCGGTAACACCGATTCTTCCGCATCAGAACCGTTTTTAGGGGTGAATGGAAGCGTGAGAGTAAAAACAGTATTGCTGCCAGGTTCACTGCTTACCGTCAGGCTGAAATCGTTTTGATAAAATACCCGCAGGCTCTGGATTACATATTCCAGACCGATTCCCAGACGGAAGCCGTTTTGCTTATTGCTGTCTTTAAAGTCACCCTTAATATATTGTTCCAGGCGGTGAAGCTGTTCTTTTGTCATACCGGTTCCGTCATCCTTAACAGAAATTGTGATACAGTCGGTTTGTGTCAAAGTAACCGTAAGGGTCATATGATCCCGGAAGCCATGACTGAGTGCATTTTCTACCAGGGGCTGGAGTATAAATTTTGGACAGGGATAAGGAAATTCGGCATCCTCCGGCTCTCTTATTACCTTATAAGTAAAATCATACCGGGACTGCTGCAGCCGTATATATTCGGAAATGGCAGTTAATTCGTGCTCTATGTTGGCTGTTTTCACACCTTTATCAAGATTATATGCCAGCAGGTGGCTAAGAGATTGTATGATTCCGTCGATGTCCTCCTGATGGTTCATGACTGCCAGCCAGTGGACTGTATTCAAGGTATTAACCAGGAAATGGGGATTGATCTGGTATCGGAGTTTATCGATTTCTAATTTACTCCGGTATTGTTCCTGTTTCACAATCTGCCCGATCATTTCTTTTAGCTGGGTCTGGGTTTCGCCGAAACGGTCCAGCAGGTAATCATATTCCGGAATATTGATGCGGCCGGAGGTAACGGCATTGTTATCAAACAGCAGGTGGTCCAGTTGTTTATCAAACTGGTGCAGCGGGTGGTAAACCGTCCGGTACAATATGGTTGCCAGGACCATGGAAAGGATAACCAAAAACACTGCCAGTAAAAAGACGGACTGGTACCATTGGATCCGTTCATGGTTGTAAAGGTTAATATCGACTACCGTTGCCAGGTGAAAGCCCTGTTTTGTGGTTTCCATAAAACAGTAGTAGTCGCCGAGTTTGATACGCCCTTCCTCCTGTTTTGGGATATTACTGCCCATGGGGATACTGCTGCCCATGGGATTACTGCTGCCCATGGGGGTATTGCTGCCCAGGGGGATAATACTGCCCACTGGAAAAACCTCCGGAATTTCACTGTAAGTTATTCGGTTATCCTGATCCATCACCAGCAGAGAGGAATCACCGGTGTTATCTGCTTTAAAGAGATCTTCAAAGGTATTATAGTTAGATTCAACATAGAAATAAACATCGCCGAAATCGAAGCTGTCAACTTTGCAGTACATGGCAAAGACCGTATTGCTGCTAAAAGAACCCTGGCTTCGATAGGGGCCGAGATATGTAAAACTATTGGTTTTATATAGTATATTGTCTGAAATAAAGGGATTCTTATCTTTTGATAGGGGGAGATTATTAAAAAAAATCTCATTTTTCTCTTTAAAGTAGTAGTAACAGAGTCCGATATTGGGATTGGTAAAGGTAATTGACCGCACCGATCCATAAATTTTTCCAAGGAGAATGGAGCGCTCGTAGGGATCTTTCACGGTAAAATACTGCTCTATCATCTGTTTCGTTTCATCATAAAAGGCCAGCTGCTGGGATACATAATTTAAATTACTGATAATATTCTCAAAAGAAATACGTTTTTGAATGAGGCTGTTTTTATATTCCCCCGCCAGCTTATTATCAATGATTCTGGATATGGTATAATTGGAGACAAAGGTAATACTGGCCCCTGCTATGGCAGCTAACAGTAAAAATAAAAAAATAATCCGTTTATGTAAGGAAATGGTGGAAGAGATTCTCATTTTTTTATTGATACCTTGCAATGGATCACCTGCTTTTTTTAGATTGGAAATAGGAATTATAACAATCTCTCCTTGTGCTAAATACAATTCTTAAATTAATAGTAATATATAAAATAGGCCGTGTCAATCAGAGCAGGGAAGAAAATTTGTGAATATTCAACAAATAAATGAAAAAATTATCCGTGATATAAGCATTTTCTTCCAAAGTGGATTATTGATTTAAAAAAGTGGATAATTGATTTTTGTTTGTTTTGGGGAAGCCTTATTTTAGCCAATTGTACTATGGAAAGAATACATTTATCAGCCCAATCCCTGATCGGATTTTGTATAATGGATTTATCAGCAATCAGAGCTCACAGGAGTTCAAAAAAAGAGGAGGAATTCACATGAGAAAGTCGAAAAGATTTCTGGCGGTGGTTTTAGCAGTCGTATTGGTAACGTCCCTTTTTGTATCCTGCGGTAAGAAGACAGATACAAATACAAGCAGCGGCAGTAATACCGGCAGCGAAAGCACAACAGGCAAGGAAAGTTCAGCTGCCAATTTACCGGTGGACGAGAGTGGGAATCCGAGCCCCTTCGGCAGATATAAGGAGCCAATTACGGTCCGAATTGCCCAGTCGGTAAATGCAACGGATGTTATCCCGGAGGGGCAGACAGCAACGGATAACCAGTATACCCGTTATGTAAAAGAAAAAATGAATATTGATGTGGAAGTGGTATGGCAGGCAGCTTCCGGCAATGATTTTGACCAAAAGGTAAATATGTCAATTGCAGCCGGAGATTTACCGGATATTCTGGTAGTGAAAGAAGCCCAGTTCCGCTCAATTCTGGAGTCAGGTCTGGCTGCTGAATTATCGGATGTTTATAATGTTTATGCCTCCGATACCATCAAAACCATGATTGACAAGACGGAAGGCAAATCCATGCAGGCAGTTACGAAAGACGGAAAAATGATGGCCTTGCCCGGGGTTCAGGTTGAGATGGACGGCTATAATTTATTATGGATCAGACAGGACTGGCTGGATGAATTAGGACTTCCGGCACCGAAAACGATCCAGGATGTTTATGATGTGGGTAAAGCCTTTGTAGATAATAAAATGGCCGGTGATAAGACCATAGGGCTGTTAGGTCCCACCTCAGGGAATATTTTGTATCACAACTTCTTAAATTCTGCTAACGGAACTTATACGCTGGATGGTATCTTTGCGTCATTTAAAGCTTATCCGGGGATGTGGCTTAAAGACCAGGACGGCAATGCGGTATACGGCTCACTTACCCCTGAAACGAAAACTTCACTGGAATATCTGGCTAAAATGTATAAGGACGGCATTCTGGACCAGGAACTGGGGACCAGGAAGGATGCCGGAGAAGCATTTAAATCCGGTCAGGCCGGTATGTTTTTCGGACCCTGGTGGATGGGTTACGGCGGTATAAAGGATGCGGTGGCAAATGATCCGGAAGCCTCCTGGGTAGCCTATGCATCACCGTTAACCAGTGAGGGAACCTGGGAGCCCCGTCTTGGTGCGTCAACGATAGAGTATACCATTGTGAATAAAGATTTTGATCATCCGGAAGCCGTAATGCTGTTAACCAATTATCTGGTCCGCGATGAAAAAGACATGGATACAACAAGTCTTGGGCCGTCTTATTATCCGGCCCGTACGGTACTGGCTGCATTGGATGAATGCACCTACTCAGTAGAAGTATTGCGGGAATATCTAAAGACCGGTAAAGCACCCGAATTCGACGGTGCCTTGTATAAACTCCTGGATGATGATATTGCCAATGTAAAAGCTACCAAGCTGGAACCTTATGATGACATGAGAATTCAATACTGGAGTCCGAAAAATGACAATTTCTCAAGAATGTTATCCTTATTAAACGGAGCAGGCTGTGTGGTTGATGCGGAACAGAACTTAGAAGTAAATAAGGTATACAGTTTAATCTATTCCCAGACCGAAACCATGGAAAAACGCTGGACGAATCTGAAAAAGCTGGAAGATGAAGTCTTCTTAAAAATCATATTAGGAACCGCTTCCATCGACGAATTTGATGCTTTTGTTCAGAAGTGGAAAGAACAGGGCGGAGATCAGATCACGGGAGAAGTTCAGGCAACTCTTAAATAATATATTTCCTCCGGTTTGATTGTATTCAAAACTCCGGCCTTCACATCCGTTTGGATTGGCCGGAGTTCATAGTAAGAGGCAGCAGCTTGCTGGCTGATTACAAGTAACTTTCAAAATGATTGGGGCATCTATTTATACAGTATCGCAAGCAGGCTTGAGGTATACATTGGTGTTAGTGTGAAATAAAAGACATTTCACACCCTGATTTGAGGCAGTAAATCATCTGCGAGCAGATGTTTTATGCCATGGGTGTTAGTATGAATTATGAAGTGCATAATTCACACCCTGATTCGAGGCAGTAAATCATCTATAGGAAGATGATTTATACAATTGGAGCTAGTATGAAGAAAAAAGGATTCTTAAAAGGGGTAGCGGTTCATTATTGGATTATGCTGATTCCCGCACTGGCATGGATGCTATTATTTAATTTCGTGCCGATGTTTGGAATAACCATGGCATTCCAGGATTTTAATCCGGGAAAAGGTATATTTGGTTCGGATTTTATCGGGCTGGATAATTTTAAGTACATGTTTGAACTGGATGATACCCGGGAAATTTTATTTAACACACTTGTTATAGCGCTGGGCAAGATCATCGGAAATCTGGTTGTACCCGTTACCTTTGCATTGTTATTAAACGAAGTTAAAAACCTGTTGTTTAAGCGCAGCATACAGACCATCGTGTATCTGCCCCACTTTTTATCCTGGGTAGTTTTAGGCGGGATTATCCTGGACATTTTCAGTTATAGCGGACCCATCAATAATCTTCTTGAAGCATTGGGATTTGGCGGTGTTGCCTTTTTCCAGAGGGATGACTTATTCCGCCAGCTTGTAATCGGAAGCGATATCTGGAAGGAATTCGGCTTTAATGCGGTGGTGTACTTAGCGGCGATGACTGGTATCAGCCCCGCACTTTATGAAGCGGCAGCCATTGATGGTGCTTCCAGATGGCAGAGACTTCTTAAAATCACACTGCCCGGTATTAAGGGAGTCATCGTACTGATGACGGTTTTAAGCCTGGGTAATATATTAAATGCTGGTTTTGACCAGATCTATAACCTGTATAATCCGGCCGTGTATTCTACGGGAGATATTATAGATACCTGGGTTTACCGGGTAGGGCTCAATGATTTGCAATTCAGCCTGGCTTCCGCCGTTGGCCTGTTAAAATCGGTTGTCGGGTTTATTTCAATTACCGTTTCCTATACCCTGGCTTATAAATTAGCCGATTACCGTATCTTTTAGAAAGGAGGAAGCGAGAAATGATAGAGAGTAAATCCTTTGGCTATAAGACGGTGAAAATATTGATCTATGTGATACTGACGGTTCTGGCCCTTTCCTGTTTCCTGCCGCTTTTGTATACCCTTGCCGTTTCTTTTAGTGCAAAATCGGCGGTGGCTGCCGGGAAGGTTACTTTCTGGCCCGTAGGTTTTACCACCCATGCCTATCATGAGATTATGAAGGATATCCGGTTTTTCGGAGCTTTCTGGACTTCCATAAAGCGGGTGGCCCTGGCTGCCGTATTATCTCTGCTTACCATGATTCTGGCGGCGTACCCCTTATCCAAAAGTAAACATGAATTTAAAGCCAGAAATATCATTCTCTGGAGTCTGGTATTTTGCATGATCTTCAGCGGCGGTCTGATTCCCTGGTATATTGTAATGAAATCCTATCAGCTGACCAACAGTGTTTTAGGTCTTGCCCTGGGTGGCGGAATTCCGGTTTTTAATCTGATTCTGGTGGTAAACTTCTTTCAGTCCGTACCAAAGGAGTTGGAGGAAGCTGCTCAGGTGGATGGTGCGGGACCCTGGTTTATCTTATTCCGGATCGTTGTTCCCCTGTCTCTGCCGGTTCTGGCAACCGTTGCCTTATTTACCATCGTAGGACACTGGAATGAGTTCTTTCAGGGTTTGGTACTTTCCAGCAACGCGGACCATTATCCTCTTCAGACTTATATTAAACAGCTGATCGTCGTAATTGACACTTCAAAGATGACGGCAGATGATTATAAAACAATGGACTTACTGTCCAACACCTCCTTAAATGCTGCGAAAATATTCATTTCCATGATACCCATCCTATGTATATATCCCTTGCTGCAAAGATATTTTGTTACGGGGATTATGTTAGGCGGAGTGAAAGAATAGGTTTTCAAAGTAAAAAAATGGCGTATTCAAAGCTTAAGAAAGTCTTTGAATACGCCATTTTATCTATTCATGTATATAAAAGTGAATTCAGTGTTCAGAAATAATACACATAAGGGAACCTTTTACCTTGACTAGATTATTTGGCGGAAATCTCCCGTTTCGGCTCCTTCATTAACTGCCTGTAGGTAACGGGACTGACGCCTTTGCGCTTATTAAACACCCGTACAAAGGTACTGTAAGAGGAGTAGCCCACTTCGTAACCGATATCCGTTATGGACATTTTGGATGAAGTCAGCAGGCTGCAGGCATTCTCAATACGAAGATTCATTAAAAAGGCGTGAAAGCTGATACCAAGACACTGTTTAAAGATGGTGCTGATATAAGATTCACTTAAGTAAAAGATACCTGACAGGCTCTTTAAGGTAACATCCGTATTCCAGTTCTTATAAACATAATGGATAATGGACCAGGTATCATTGCCGAAGTTATCGGTTACATTCTCATTACTCTTAGCAACATGGGTCCTGCGGTAACGGTCAAATATTATAAAAAGTTCAATGATCTTTGCTTTTAACATAAAGTCTTTCCAGACCTTATCTTCTCCGTATTCTTCGTGCATCTCACGAAAAAGGGCCATAAACTTTTCTGCGGTTTGAGATTCAATATCATAGATGGTTCTTGCATGTAAATCGAGATCAAATAAAAGCCGGTTCATAACCAGGCCGTATTCATCCTGGTCAAACATGGTTTTAGTAGAAAGGCAGAGGTTATAAAGGCGCACGGGAGAATCGCCGGTGATCTGCATTTCATGAACCTGATGGGGGAAAATGACAGCAAAAGTGCCGGGCCTCATAATATGCTCGATGCCATTTATTTTTTCAATACCCTGGCCCTCGAAAACATAGTGAAGTTCCAGAAAACTGTGCCCATGGGGATTGACATGGTTCTTTATAGTGTGGATGGATATATTAAAGAAAAACTTCTCGTCTTTTTCCATTAGGTAAAGTGGGTACATGCGCGGACCTCTTTTCTTAAGCTTATTTCTATTATAATACATTCTATTAATTAATTCTATCCTTAGTATTTTTATTTCATAATTTTAATAATTAGATCGCTTTCAGGTTCCATAAATTACCTAAGACCATAGTTAAAGAAATGAGAGGTTTCATGTAAGAACTGCTATGATTTTTAGAAGGGAAATGTTTATAATTCAGTTATCACATAAGAAAGGAAATTGTGTCCATGGAAGGTAAAGTGTTTAATATTCAAAAATTTTCAGTACATGACGGGCCGGGAATAAGAACCACGGTTTTCTTCAAGGGATGCAACCTTAAGTGCAGATGGTGCCATAATCCGGAATCTATCAGTAAGAAGAACCAGATTGAATTTTATCCCGAAAAATGTATCGGCTGCGGAGCCTGCTTTACGGTCTGTCCCAATGGAGTACATTTCCTTGATGATAATAAGGAACATAAGTTGGACCGTTCAAAATGCGACGGCTGCCTTTTGTGCGCCGAGACCTGCTATGCAGGTGCGCTGGCAGGCGTAGGACAAAACATTGAGAGCTCCCAACTCTTACAATCGATCCTGGAGGATAAACCATACTATGATAATTCCTCGGGCGGAGTTACTTTTTCTGGGGGAGAAGCCATGCTTCAGATAGATTTTCTGGAGGAAATCCTTAAGCGATGCAAAGTGGAAGGAATTCACACAGCTGTGGATACAGCCGGCTGCGTACCCTGGAATTACTTCGAACGGATTCTTGAGAGTACGGATTTATTTTTATATGATATAAAAGCTGCCGATCCTATTCGGCATAAGCAGCTGACCGGAGCAGAGAATCATCTGATCCTGGATAATTTAAA
>JAEZSL010000150.1 GCA_023443925.1 Bacillota bacterium
AAGTTGACTCCAACGAAATGGCATTTAAGATTGCTGGTTCTATGGCATTTAAAGATGCGATGCACAAAGCAGGTGCTGTACTCCTTGAGCCTATCATGAGAGTTGAAGTTACTGTTCCGGATGATTATATGGGTGATGTTATTGGTGATATCAGTGCCCGTCGTGGACGTATTGAAGGATCTGAAGATATTAACGGCACCAAGTTAATCAGAGGATTCGTTCCGCTGTCCGAAATGTTCGGCTATTCCACAACCTTACGTTCCAAAACACAGGGTCGTGGTGCATACTCCATGTTCTTCTCAAGCTATGAACCTGTTCCTAAGAATGTTCAGGAAAAGGTACTGGCAGCAAAAGGCAAAAACTAATTTTGTCTTGTGTTTCAGATATCAGCGTTGTTCGCAAGAACAGCTGTGGCGGTAAGTCACAAATTTATATATTTAATCTTTGTATATAATGAAATAATGCACAAAAACTTTGCGCGATTCATTATTTTAGCTTGAAAATATTTCTAAATTGAAATATAATTAGGCGTATAAGACAAACTAACGGCCCTGGTGGGCAAGCCTTAAAAGGCAATGCAAATAAGCAATGCTTATCAAAAGCATTAATTAAAGGAGGACTTTATAAAATGGCTAAAGCTAAGTTCGAAAGAAACAAACCACATTGTAATATCGGAACCATTGGTCACGTAGATCATGGTAAAACTACATTAACAGCAGCGATTACTAAGACTCTTCATGAAAGATTAGGTACAGGTCAGGCGGTAGCTTTCGATCAGATCGATAAGGCTCCGGAAGAAAGAGAAAGAGGTATCACAATCTCTACTGCTCACGTTGAATATGAATCAAAAGCTAGACACTATGCACACGTTGACTGCCCAGGACATGCCGATTACGTTAAGAACATGATCACTGGAGCAGCTCAGATGGACGGCGCTATCCTTGTAGTTGCTGCTACTGACGGTGTTATGGCTCAGACAAAAGAACACATCTTACTTTCTCGTCAGGTTGGTGTTCCTTACATCGTAGTATTCATGAACAAATGTGATATGGTTGATGATCCTGAACTTCTTGAATTAGTTGAGATGGAAATCAGAGACTTATTAACTGAATATGAATTCCCTGGCGATGATACTCCTATCATTCAGGGTTCTGCTCTTAAAGCTCTTGAAGATCCTCAGGGAGAATGGGGCGACAAAATCATTGAATTATTTGACGCTGTTGATACCTGGATTCCTGATCCTCAGAGAGAAACAGATAAGCCTTTCTTAATGCCAATCGAAGACGTTTTCTCTATCACAGGACGTGGTACTGTTGCTACAGGCCGTGTTGAACGTGGTGTTCTTCATGTATCTGAAGAAGTTGAAATCGTTGGTATTAAAGAAGAAACTCGTAAAGTAGTCGTAACCGGTATCGAAATGTTCCGTAAACTTCTTGACGAAGCTCAGGCTGGTGATAACATTGGTGCACTTTTACGTGGTGTTCAGAGAAACGAAATCGAAAGAGGACAGGTTCTTTGCAAACCCGGCACAATCAAATGCCACAAGAAATTCACAGCTCAGGTTTATGTATTAACAAAAGATGAAGGTGGACGTCATACTCCTTTCTTCAACAACTACAGACCTCAGTTCTATTTCAGAACAACAGACGTAACAGGCGTTTGCAACCTTCCTGAAGGTGTAGAAATGTGCATGCCTGGCGACAATATCGAAATGTCCATCGAATTAATTCATCCTATCGCTATGGAGCAAGGTTTAGGCTTCGCTATCCGTGAAGGTGGAAGAACAGTTGGTTCAGGTAAAGTTGCTACAATCATTGCTTAATTAAAAATTAACCCCAGGCCTTTATTAATAAAGGTTTGGGGTTTTCTTTCTAATCCGGAACATCGCTTACCGGTACGGTATGCCGGCAGCTGAGCCGGTTTCTCTGCTACTTTTTTCTATTGTGATAATGTATTCATTTCAGTGTCTTTTCCAATTTTTAGGTGCAAAGAGTAATATTTTTCATACTTCTTAAAATTAAATCCTATAATTTCTTAAGTCTTTCTTAAAAATAGTCCCAAAAGTCAATTTTTAAAAAATTTCCTTTGAAATATTCCAAAAATATGTATATAATATAGTCAAGTATGTTTAATTGACATCGTATTGGAAAAAATTAGAGTATACAATACAGAGTATAGACTGACAATGCCGGCAAAATGGGCATTAATTCAAAAGAATAGACTACAGGCCTGTGCTATATTATAAAGAATTAAGGTTAAGAGCAGGCGGAAATAACGGGTATGTGAAAGGAGATAATTATGTTAGGCAGTGACATAGGAATTGATTTAGGAACAGCTAGTGTTTTGGTTTATATAAAAGGAAAAGGCGTCGTGTTAAAAGAGCCATCCGTAGTAGCCTTTGACAGGGATACTAATAAAATTAAAGCCATAGGAGAAGAAGCCAGATTAATGCTTGGCAGAACTCCGGGCAATATTGTTGCCGTTCGTCCTCTTAGACAGGGCGTAATTTCGGACTATACCGTTACGGAGAAGATGCTTAAGTATTTTATCCAGAAAGCAGTCGGCAAACAGCGTTTCCGTAAACCCAGAATCAGTGTCTGTGTACCAAGCGGTGTAACGGAAGTAGAAAAGAAAGCCGTTGAAGATGCAACCTTCCAGGCAGGTGCCAGGGAAGTTGCTATTATAGAAGAACCCATTGCAGCCGCCATCGGAGCCGGTATTGATATTTCCAGGCCCTGCGGTAATATGATTGTTGATATCGGCGGCGGAACCTCTGATATCGCAGTTATCTCCTTAGGCGGAACCGTAGTCAGCACCTCCATTAAAATTGCAGGTGATGATTTTGACGAAGCAATTGTAAGATATATGCGTAAAAAACATAACCTTTTAATCGGTGAAAGAACCGCGGAAGACATTAAAATAAAAATTGGCTCCGCTTATAAGAGGCCGGAAGTAGTAAGTATGGATGTAAGAGGTCGTAATTTAGTTACCGGTCTTCCCAAAACCATAACCGTTACTTCTGATGAAACGGAAGAAGCTTTAAAAGAGACCACTTCCCAAATCGTTGAAGCCGTACACAGCGTACTGGAAAAAACACCTCCGGAACTTGCAGCAGATATTGCGGACCGTGGTATTGTTTTAACCGGCGGGGGCTGCCTTCTTTACGGACTGGAAGAGTTAATTGAATCCAAAACTGGTATTAACACGATGACTGCAGAAGATCCTATGACAGCGGTAGCAATTGGTACAGGAAAATTTGTCGAATTCTTAAGTGGAAAAAGAGATTAGCCGATATATAGATAGTGACTAATAATTGGACAACCTTTTTGTACCCAAAATCAGGGGAGATAGGAGAAAAATATGGTAAGAGGTCTATATACTGCCTGGTCAGGAATGGCAAATGAACAGAAAAGACTCGATATTATATCCAATAACCTTGCCAATGCCGCCACGGTAGGATATAAAAAAGACAATGTTACGAATCAGTCTTTTGATAATTTTCTTACCTTAAAGATTAAGGATGCTTCTGAATTATATAACGACAGACCCATTGGAACGATGAATCTGGGGGTTAAATTAGGGGAAGTATATACCGACTATAAGCAGGGATCTTTAAGGGAAACCGGCAATACATTTGATTTGGCCATTGAAGGCAAAGGTTTTTTTAATGTTTCCACTACGGATGCGGATGGGAACGAAGCAATTAAATATACCAGAGACGGTTCATTTACTTTGAATCAGGATGGTAAGATAGTCGATATGAATGGTAACTCTTTAATGGGTGAAAGCGGAGAAATTACGCTGCCCGCTAATGCTGCTGATATTGCCGTTGATACGGACGGCTCTATATTTGCAGATGGTGTTTATATCGATAGAATTTCAACTACCGATTTTGAAGATTATAATTATCTGAAAAAACAGGGTGACAGCATGTATACGGCACTTGACGGTGCCGGAGCTGTAACGGGTACTGCGTCCATCAGACAGGGCTATACGGAGCAATCCAATGTAAATGTTATTACTGAAATGGTTGACATGATCGCTGTTTCCAGAGCCTATGAAGCAAACCAGAAGGTAATCCAGACAGTAGACGGTACCTTAGATTTGGCGGCTAACTCAGTCGGCAAGATCTGATAACCGGCACAGATTATACAGATCATATACAAAAGAAAGGATGTAAGCCTATGATGCGTTCATTATGGACAGCAGCTTCCGGTATGATTTCACAGCAGACGAATGTTGATACAATATCGAATAATTTAGCTAACATTAATACAACCGGATATAAAAAAGAAACTGCTCAATTTAAATCATTGTTATATCAAACAATTCAGGCAAATTCCACCAATGCCGACGGAACCGATAAACCGGTTGGAATACAAACCGGTTTGGGTGTAAGGAATACAGCCATTGTCTCTAAGTATACCCAGGGAAATATACAAGAAACCGGGAATGACTACGACTTTGCCATTCAGGGAAACGGATTCTTCCGCGTACAGACCGGGGATGGCAGCGTTGGCTATACTAGAAACGGTTCTTTTGGATTATCCCTTGGAACAGGTGGCTTCACCCTGGCTACAACAGAAGGGTATCCTCTCCTGGACACAGCAGGTGCTCCCATTTTGCTGGATGAAGACATTGATACCTCTGAATTGGTTATTGATGAAAGTGGTAATCTTCAGTATCCTGATGCGAATAAGAATTTACAGCCCATGGGAATCCAGATCAGCCTTGCACAATTTGATAATCCTGCCGGTTTAGAAAAAACCGCCGACAGCTTATTAAAAGAAACTGCTGCATCCGGTAGTGCCAAACTGGAGTCAGAGAATGCTAACTTAAAACAGAGCGTTATTAAAAGCGGTTGTCTGGAAGGCTCCAATGTACAGGCGGTTAACGAGATGGTGGATCTGATTGTAGCGCAAAGAGCCTATGAGATGAATTCGAAATCCATTACTGCAGCCGATGAAATGCTGCAGCAGGCCAATAATCTACGCCGATAATAAGGAGGCTGACATATGAGTATAGCAATTGATAATAATTCTTTGTTCAGTGCTGCGAAAACCTCTTTGAATACCACAGGCAGTACCGGTAAACTGGAAGAAAAATTAAAAAACAATCTGGATACCTCAACGGATAAAGAGTTAATGGATGTATGCAAGAGTTTTGAAGCCTATTTTGTTGAGCAGGTATTTAAAGAAATGAAAAAAACCGTTCCGCAAAGTGATGAGAAAAACGAGTATATGAATTATTTCGGTGACATGCTTTACGAAGAATATGCGGAAGACATGACGGAAAGAGGAGATATCGGTATTGCACAGATGCTGTATGAATCCATGAAAAGAAATAGTTAAGGATACATAACAAATATAAATTCCAGAATAATTTGCGCCTAGAAACAGGAATGTCCCAAATCACGGTTCAAGATGAGACCATAGATTCCATAAGATTGGAATTTGTCGTTGCAACTGATTTGGGCCAGGCATTCTTTCTAGGCGTTATTGTTACTAAATCAGCTGCAGGTACAACGAACAAATCTGATTTAAACGGGGCAGTAAAATTTTGCATGAGTGAGTATAAAGGAGGTGGGATATAAATTGTCTGAAATATTAGAAGGATATGTAGATAAGATCGTATTCCGAAATGCAGAAAACGGATATACGGTGTTAACTTTAGTCAATGATGATACAGAAATGACTTGCGTTGGTACATTTACTTTTATCGGTGAAGGAGAATTTATAAGAGCCACCGGAAGTTATACGGCCCATCAGTTATACGGCGAGCAATTTCAGGTGCAGGAATACGAATTTGTGGAGCCGGAAGATTTGCAATCAATGGAGAAATATCTGGGTTCCGGAGCAATCAAAGGGGTGGGCAATGCACTGGCAGCCCGGATTGTAAGAAAATTTAAAAAGGATACCTTCCGTATTATCGAAGAGGAACCGGAACGTCTGGCGGAAGTAAAAGGGATCAGCGAAAACATGGCAAAAGAGATTGCCAAACAATTTGATGATAAAAAAGATATGAGGGGAGCCATGCTGTTTCTTCAGCAATACGGCATTACAACGGCCCTGGCAGTTAAGATCTATAAAGAGTACGGCGCAAAAATGTATCAGATTGTAAAAGAAAATCCCTATAAATTAGCAGAAGATATCAGCGGAATCGGATTTAAGCTGGCAGATGAAATCGCAGCCAAAATCGGTATTGGGACCGATTCCGATTACCGAATGAAAGCAGGAATCTTGTATGTCCTGCTTCAGGCCAGCAGCGCTGGCCATGTATACCTGCCGGAGGAAGTGCTGGCAGCGAAAACAGCGGAACTTTTAGGTATTGATGTAAGTGGAATTGGACATCATATTATAGACCTTGCCATGGATAAAAAAATCATGATCCGGGAAAGTGAAGGTACGAAGCAAATTTACGGAGCAAGTTTATTTTATCTGGAATTAAACGCTGCTAAAATGCTTTGTGATCTTAATATTAAATACGACTTATCCTTAACGGAGATTAATCACAGATTATCAACTGTCGAAAAACAGTTTCAGATAGAATTGGACGAAATGCAGAGAACAGCGGTCATTGAAGCTGCAAGGAACGGGCTGTTGGTTATTACCGGTGGTCCCGGTACCGGAAAAACCACCACCATTAATGCCATTATCCGCTTTTTTGAGGCGGAAGGAATGGATCTGTTGCTGGCCGCACCTACCGGAAGAGCGGCCAAGAGAATGACGGAAACCACCGGATACGAAGCCAGAACCATTCATCGTTTGCTGGAGATATCCAAAATGTCCGGTGATATTGACAACAAACTAGTATTTGAAAGAAACGAAGGAAATCCTTTAGAAACGGATGTAATCATAATCGATGAGATGTCCATGGTGGATATCGGTCTAATGCATGCTTTGCTCCGTGCCATAACGGTTGGCACCAGACTGATTCTGGTAGGAGATATAAACCAGCTGCCATCCGTTGGACCGGGGAATGTGTTGAAGGATATAATTAATTCCCATCATTTTAATGTAGTTATGCTGACTAAGATCTTTAGACAGGCTACGGAAAGTGATATTATTGTCAACGCTCATAAAATCAACGCGGGTGAACAAATCCGATTAGATAATAAAAGTAAAGATTTCTTTTTGTTAAAGCGAGATGATGTCACGGTCATCATTCAGGTCATCATAGCGCTGGTCCGGGACAAAATGCCAAAGTATGTAGATGCCACCGTCTTTGATATTCAGGTATTGACGCCCATGAGAAAGGGCGAATTAGGAGTAGAAAGGTTAAACCAGGTGCTCCAGCAATTCTTAAATCCTCCTTCTCCTGATAAAAAAGAAAAAGAGTTCCATAACAGTGTTTTCAGGGAAGGGGATAAGGTAATGCAGATAAAGAACAATTATCAGCTTACCTGGGAGATCAAAAGCCGTTACGGTATAACTACAGAGAATGGTACGGGTGTATTTAACGGTGATACGGGAATTATACGTGAAATCAATCTCTTTGCCGAACAGGTAACGGTTGAGTTTGATGAAGGCAGAATGGTGGAATATACGCTAAACCAGTTGGAAGAACTGGAACATGCTTATGCAATTACGATCCATAAGTCCCAGGGAAGTGAATATCCGGCAGTTGTTATGCCTTTACTGACCGGACCAAGAATGCTGATGAACCGGAACCTCCTTTACACGGCCGTTACCAGAGCCAAGAACTGTGTAACTATCGTGGGAAGCCAGAATACGGTACAGATGATGATAGATAATGAAAGCGAACAGCGCAGATATTCAAGTCTTGGTGAAAGGATCAAAGAACTGTACCGCTAATAGGGACAATTACCAGGTGCAAATTTTACAATACTGGGTTATAATGGATTTTGATTAACATAATAATTACAGATAGGAATCTGTTTACTGGTGGAGTCAAAATAGGAGAAGGTGCTATCAGTGCGTTTCTTTCAAGTCTGAAAATAAGATACCGGAGCCGGATTAAAAGACGTTAAAAATATGGGTAAGCATATTTTATACGTTTGAATAAAGGCATAACGGATATAAGATCCTGAAATAAGGCATACTGGAATATGAACTTTGAAATGAATAGCCATAGAAATAAAGGCATAAGAGAATCAGATCCTAAATAATAATACTAAATATTAAATACGGAATGCAGAATATTATGAACTTCGGAAACGAAAGGGGAACATTATGAAAAAAATAACATTAGTAATTATGGCTGCCGGACTTGGAAGCAGGTATGGCGGTATCAAACAGCTGGAGCCGGTTGGTCCCAGCGGGGAGATTATAATGGATTATTCCATTTATGACGCAATGGAAGCAGGTTTTAACAAAATAGTATTTATAATACGTAAAGACCTGGAGGAAGATTTTAAGGAAGTCATCGGTAACCGGATTTCTAAAATGATCGAGGTGGAATATGTTTTTCAGGAGCTTAACAATATTCCGGAAGGTTTTACCGTACCCTCGGAGAGAAGCAAGCCCTGGGGAACGGGGCAGGCTGTATTAAGCTGTTTTGATGCAGTAAAAGAACCTTTTGCCGTTATAAATGCGGATGACTATTACGGCAAGGAAGCTTTTGTAAAGGTATATAATTATCTGTCGGGTATTGAGGCGGAGAACAGTAATGACTACTGTATGGCAGGTTTTATCCTGGGTAATACCTTAAGTGAAAATGGTACCGTAACACGCGGGGTATGCCAGGTAGATGATAACGGACTGCTGGTAGATATTGTTGAGACCAGGGAGATCGAAAGAAAGGGAGACCATGCAGTTGCTAAAGACGGGAATGGAGAAGAAATCCATTTAGATTTAAACTGTGCCGTTTCTATGAATATGTGGGGATTTACAACAGGTCTGCTAAAGGAACTGAAAACCGGTTTTGTAGACTTCTTAAAGGAACATGGCGGTGAATTAAAAACCGAATATTTGCTTCCGGAAGAAGTGGGAAGACTGGTTAAGGAAGGCAAGGCTACCGTCCAGGTTTTAAAATCCCAGGACAAATGGTTCGGTGTTACTTATAAGGAAGATAAAGAAATGGTGGTGGAATCCTTCCGTACCTTAATTGAACAGGGTGTATATCCGGAAAAGTTGTTCTAATCCGGAAAGTGGATTAAGATTAATCGGGATTAAAGATAATTTAATATACTATAGTTCAGATATATCCTAAGCTTTACAGCAGCAATGTGCCGATATAAATAATAACAGGGGGAGTAATTTGTTAAAGGCAGTTATTGATATGTTATATCCCAGAAGGTGTCCGATCTGCGGTGATATTGTACAGCCAAGGGGTGAGATCGCTTGTACATCCTGCAGAGCAAAACCCAAACGGATTGAAGAACCTCGATGTAAAAAGTGCAGTAAACCCATAGAATCGGAAGAAAAAGAATATTGCCTTGATTGTGAGACAAAACAGCACCATTACGTGAAAGGCTATGCATTGTGGGTGTACGATGCTGTTTTAAAGAAATCCATTGCAGACTTTAAATTCCATGGAAGAAGAGAGTACAGTAATTTTTATATTGATGAGATGATTAAACGGTACGGATCTGAGGTTAAAAGAATTGCTCCGGATGTTCTGGTTCCTGTTCCGATTCATAAAAGTAAGCTGGTGCAAAGGGGATATAACCAGGCGGATATCCTGGCCAGAGGAATCGGTGAGAAGCTTAATATAACGGTATTATCCCATCTCCTGCAAAGAGATAGAAAAACATTGCCTCAGAAACTGTTAA
>JAEZSL010000155.1 GCA_023443925.1 Bacillota bacterium
TGTTTTACTGGTTATATAAATAAAATAACCGAATCCGGCAACAATGATTAATAGTATCAAATCAATAAATAGCAGAACTCTTCTTTTTAATCTTTTTTTCTTTTTTTTAACATTACTCATTTTAAGATAACCTAACCCTTCTAATTTGGAATGGGCCGCCCCAGTAATACTACAGCGGTAGTTCTATTCCTATCTTATCCGCCGAATATTTTGAAGCCAGCCCTCTTTTGATCTCTAATATGCATTTTTATTTATAAAGCCGTTAAATACGGTAAAAAACAAGATTTTAAAATCCAGAGCCAGTGTCCAGTTCTCAATGTAGTATAAATCACATTCGATTCGCTTACGGATAGAAGTATCCCCGCGAAAACCCTTTATCTGGGCCCATCCGGTCATACCGGGCTGAACCTGATGCTTTATCATGTATCTTGGTATTTCTTCTTTAAATTTATCTACAAAAAACGGCCGTTCCGGGCGCGGGCCGACAAGACTCATTTCGCCTTTTAGAACATTAAACAGCTGAGGCAGTTCATCAATAGAGGTTCTGCGGATTAGTTTGCCGATTTTTGTTACCCTGGGATCATTAAAGGTTGTCCAGGCTTTTTTCTCTTTGGATTCGGTCTGAAGCTCCATGGAACGGAACTTGTACATCTTAAAGGTCTTATTGTGCCGTCCTATTCTCTCCTGTGTAAAAATAATAGGTCCGGGTGAAGTGGCTTTAATAATGACGGCAACTACAATCATAGGAAGGGAGAAGAGCAGCAGGGCTGCAATACAGCCCACTAAATCGATAATACGTTTTAAAAAGCGGTTAACGGAATTACTCAAGGGCACATTACGGATATTGATAACCGGAAGGCCGTCCAGATCTTCCGTATAAGGTACGGTAGGAAAAAAATCCTGGTAATCCGGAATAAATTTTGTGTGTACGCCGGATTTTTCGCAGATTCCAACAATCCGCCCAAGTTTGGAATACTCGTCTATGCTGAGGGTAATTGCAATTTCATCCAGACGGTTCTGCGGAAGTATCTCTAACAGGTCATCAATGGATCCAATCACTTTAATATTTTTATAGGAAGTTCCCCGTTCCATATTATCATCCAGGATACCATGAATATAGTAACCCCATTGTGGATTGACCAGAATCCGGTCAACATAGGCTTCCGCCGCCCGGCTGTATCCCACTAAAACAATATGTTTTAAGTTATAACCTTTTCTCCGTGCTGCCTTTAAGGAATAGGTCAGAATAGATCGGAAACCGGTATCCAATATAATATTGGTAACAAAAAAGATAGCGATCAGGATACGGGAATAATTACTTTCTTTTGCGGCATACAAAATAAAGGTAAAGTAAAAGGTACCCAGAAAATTGGCTTTCAGTATGTTCCATAAACTAACGCGCCTGCTCTGATCTCGTTTTGGTGCGTATAAATTGCATAGATAATATATAATTAAATAGCCGGGTATAAGAAAAATTAATATACTGGCATATTCGGACAGTGGATAAAACCTGGCTTTGGGGTCCCATTTAAACAGGAATCGTAACGGGCTGTAAAAACGCAGGAAATAGGAAATGACGTAAGATAAAGCCAGTAAACAGCCGTCAATGATAACATGAATTCGATTGAATGTCTTTTGATTATCTTTAATCATAATCTCCTCTCATTCCGCCCCTGGGGCAGAACAAATTTGAAGAAACCGCCTGGCGGCCTTCCAAAAAGTAATATTCTTTTACTCTCTACAACAGACTTAGGAATAGAATTACATAATTATTGTAATCCTGTAAAGTATTGTCTAAAAGTATCATTAATATAATACATGATTAGATGCCAATCTACAATAAATAAATTCTTAATATTTATGGGGATATTCTTAAGATTTGTTGATATCAGGTTCCTGCGATACGGATAAATGCTGTATTTAATCCGCGCCGGTAATTACATTATTTCTTGAGGAGGATTTCTAAAGCTGGATTTGGGATTCTGCATATTATTGTTTGCAGTTTGAGTTCATTTCTATCTCTGGGTTTGGGAATGGAATTATTTATACTGCATATTCATATTTATAATAGCTCTATGTTTATGTTATAATACTTTAAATAGTATATTCAGAGCAGGTTTCAAGACTTAATCAGAATTGGTGAAGTATTGTTTATTCGTAACATACTTGTGAAAAATATTTCGTTATATTTTCACATTCTCTACACAAAGTATTGTTAGAATATAAATATAAAATAAAATAATAAAATGTAAAACAATATATAAGCAGCCGGAAATTGTAACCAGAAATTGTTTTTGGATTACGATACGCCAGGATACGGAAAGGAGCATATATATGTCAGATGATTTATTTAACAGTAATGAAAATAAACGTGACCCTATGGATGCGGATGCAATGCATACAGAAGCAGGGATGACGGACAATACCGTTTCGGGCAGCAATTTAAATAGCACCAGTAATTTGGAGGGCACAGAATTAAATAATACGGACAATGCAGCCAATTCCGGTGTAACCCACATAAATGCAGAAATTAATGCTGGGGATAATCAGGAAAACGGTGCATATTCAGAAAGTACAAATACAAGACAGGATATTACAAGACAGGATATTACAAGACAGGATATTGCAAGTCAGGATTTAGCAAGTCAGGATATTGCAAACCAGAACTTTGTAAACCAGAATGCTAATCAGAATTATAATGGCCAGAACAGTGGAAGTCAAAATAATGTAAGTCAGAATAATGTTAATCAAAATAATGCAAGCCAGAATAATATAAATCAAAATAATGTAAATCAAAATAACAGTAACCAAAGAGAGGGAGGCTCCGCCTACAGTTTTTGGGCAGAGCAGATTGCAGCTTCCTCCCAAAGCCAATCCGGTCCGGCTTACCAGAATGGACAGTTTAATAATTTCTATGGCGACAAAGGCGGTTTCAGCCAGAATAACAACCCCTATAATAATTACCAGAATAACGGCTACGAGGTACCAACAGATAATAAGAAACAGAAAAAACCAAAGGGCCATAAATTCCTTAAAAATGCTATAAAATTCGTTGCAGGTGCGGCTGTTTTCGGCGTAATCGCAGGTGCATGTTTTATAGGTTTTAACCTGGCTTATTACAGGATTAATCCGGATGCAGCACCTATTTCCATCAAAATCGGGGACGGCGATGGCCTGGCAGGCGGTTTTAAACTTAATCTGTCGTCGGCTTTAGAGGAAGGAAAACAAATCGAAGCCACCGAGGTTTCTGAGGGAAACATACAGCAGAAAACAGATATTTCAGGCGTAGTGGAAAATACCATGCCGTCCATCGTAACGATTGCCACTACTTATACACAGTCCTATGACTGGTTTGGCCAGCAGTTCGACCAGCAGAATGAAGGCGGTGGTTCCGGAATCATAGTTGGTAAGAATGATAAGGAACTCTTAATCGCTACCAATAACCACGTTGTTGAAGGGGCCAACCCCATTAAAGTAAAATTTATTGATGGTACGGAAGCAACTGCTATTATAAAAGGAACGGATGCCGTTGCCGATCTCGCAGTTATCTCCATAGATTTAAGCACCATTAAGCCGGATACCTTATCAGCGATTAAGGTTGCTAAGTTAGGGGATTCTGAATCCGTTAAAGTAGGTGAAATGGCTGTTGCTATTGGTAATGCCTTAGGTTACGGACAGTCTACTACGGTTGGATACATCAGTGCCAAAGACAGGACAGTAGAACTGGAAGATAAGACCATGGTGCTGTTACAGACCGATGCGGCAATTAATCCCGGTAACAGCGGCGGAGCCCTGTTAAACTTAAAAGGCGAAGTTATTGGTATTAATACTGTTAAATACGCTTCCAGCGAAGTAGAAGGTATGGGCTTTGCAATTCCTATTTCCAGAGCTATGCCGATTATAAATGAATTAATGAACCGTGAGATATTAGCCGATGATGAGAAAGGTTTCCTCGGTGTATCCATAGAGGATGTAACAGAGGATATCTCCAAAACCTATAACTGGCCGGTGGGGGTTTATGTAACCGGTACAACAGAAGGCGGCAGTGCTGAAAAGGCGGGAATCGTTAAAGGTGATATTATCACAAAGGTTAATGATACGGAAATTACAGCCGGAACTCAATTAAAAGAAAAGATTACTTCATACCGTGCCGGAACAAAAGTAACCGTAACCGTCATGAGAAGTTCAAATGGTGATTTTGTAGAAAAGCAAATTACCGTTACACTGGGTAAGAATACCCAGACCGATAAAAAGTAAGCTGTTTGTGTTAAGATAGCCGAATGTAGAGAAGAAGGATTAGATAACAAATAATAAAACAGAGTAAAAAAATCCGGGAATTACCTGATATGTTTAGGGATTTGAAACCTTAACCATACCGTAATTCCCGGATATTTATTTGCTTCATCCGGGATTAATCCTAATTCCACCTTACTTCTATGTCGATTCACCAGTTTATGTAAAAAAAGACTTTTTTAGTGAAATTCTGATATTTGTGTGATAAAATATAAATATATTTCTTTATACCATCCTAAAGTTTAATATTTCGTCATAATTTATTATAATTGTTTAATAAAAATTTTAATATTATGCTATTGTGTACCATTCTGTCGTAGGATATAATGATAACTACGCATTATTGATTGTTTCAGCTGCTGCATGTTGATGACGACATGCTTGTTTTGTAAATTGAAGCCTTAGGCTTAAAGGAGAGGTAGTTGTATGGCAAATGATTTTAATGATAAAGATAATATAGATTTAAATAATGATTTGGATAAGGTTAAAGCCACTGAGGCGGGCAGCAAGGATAAGGATGATTATGAAGCAGTGTGCTATATCTGCCGCAGACCGGAGAGCAAAGTTGGTAAAATGATCCGAATTCCCAATAACATATGTATCTGTTCTGATTGTATGCAGAAAACTTTTGATACCATTAACAATGGATCACCTTACATGGAGATGATGGGTTTACCGCCTAATATGATGAACCTGAACAATCTTCAGAATGAAATTCCCAAAAGCCAGAAACTAAAGAAGAAAAAGCCTGCCGAGGAAAAGGCAGAGGAAGAAAACGTACTGAATATCAAAAACATTCCCTCCCCTCACATTATCAAGGGACAGCTGGATGAGTATGTCGTCGGACAGGAATATGCCAAAAAGGTAATATCCGTGGCGGTTTATAACCATTATAAAAGGGTTGCCACCCATACCATGGATGACATTGAAATAGAAAAATCCAATATGCTTATGATTGGGCCAACCGGCAGCGGAAAGACTTTTCTAGTTAAAACCCTTGCAAGGCTTCTTAATGTACCCTTAGCCATAACCGATGCCACATCCCTTACGGAAGCCGGCTATATTGGTGATGATGTGGAAAGTGTGGTATCCAAGTTACTGGCAGCTGCCGGCAACGATGTGGAAAAAGCGGAGCGGGGAATTATATTTATTGATGAAGTCGATAAGATTGCCAAAAAGAAAAACACCAATAACCGGGATGTCAGCGGTGAATCCGTACAGCAGGGAATGTTAAAGCTTTTAGAGGGCAGTGAGGTTGAAGTTCCGGTAGGGGCTTCCAGTAAAAATGCAATGGTACCAATGACTACGGTAAATACCAGAAACATTCTCTTTATTTGCGGAGGTGCTTTTCCGGAGCTGGAAAACATCATAAAAACCAGGCTTACAAAACAAGCATCCATTGGCTTTATTGCCGACCTGAAAGACAAATATGACAATGACCCCAATATTCTGCAGAAAGTCACTGTGGAGGACTTAAGAGAGTTTGGAATGATCCCGGAATTTATCGGACGACTTCCTATTATATATGCGTTGGAAGGCTTAACAAAGGATATGCTTGTAAAAGTATTAAGAGAGCCGAAAAACGCTATTTTAAAACAATATCAGAAGCTTCTTATGCTGGATGAGGTTTCTCTGGAATTTGATGACGGGGCTTTAGAAGCAATTGCGGAAAAAGCTTTGGAGAAAAAGACCGGAGCCAGAGCACTCAGAGCTATTATCGAAGAATTTATGCTGGATATTATGTATGAAATTCCCAAAGATGATAATATCGGTAAAGTAGTTATAACCAGGGATTATATTGAGAAAAAAGGTGTGCCATATATCGAAATGCGGGGAACCTCCCAGAAACCTTTCACACCTGCCCTGGAGCAAAAAAACTAGTTTTATTTGTTAAAATGATACAAATAATTAAAGAAGTATTGACATATTTTGCTTGTTTTGTTGAAAATAATTCGATATACTTGAATTTAGACGAATAAATTTGATTGGGAGGAACAATGTATGGAAGATAAGCATTTACCTGAGATTGACGGTAATCTTAGAAAACATATGGTTCGTGTGCCCCAGGTAATTGAACAGGCAAGCGGCATCCGTATCTTTGGTAAATTAATAAAGTCTCTGGTTTTTACAACAGATGTGGCAATCATACGCAATTGTAATGCCAATGCAGTGATTGCAGTATATCCTTTTACGCCTCAGCCCATTATATCCCATGCTATTATCAGTTGTTCCGATGTCCCGGTGTTCTGCGGCGTGGGAGGAGGAACCACCACCGGCCCCCGGGTCCTTAATCTGGCGGAGGATGCCGAGTTTCAGGGAGCGGTTGGAGTTGTATTAAATGCACCTACTCCCAATGAAACCATAGAATATTTAAAACAGAAAATAGATATACCGGTAGTTATTACCGTTGTTTCGGAAAAAACAGATATTAAAAGCAGACTGGAGGCAGGAGCAGACATTATCAATGTGTCAGGAGCCTCCAAAACCGTTGAGATCGTAAGGGAGATTCGCAGGGAATTTCCCAAAGTGCCCATTATCGCTACAGGCGGTCCCAGGGAGGAGAGTATATTAAGCACCATTGAAGCCGGTGCCAACGCGATAACTTATACGCCGCCTACCAACGGAGAGATATTTAAAGGTTTAATGAATAAATACCGCAGTGAGGAAAATATTATATAACTAAGTGTAAATAACCGGTTTTGTTTTATAATTATACTTAACATTTGCGAAACTACATAAAGATTTAACCATATTATTGATTTCAGCTGTGGTGTTTCGCGAATGAAGATGTAATGAGAAAAAAGAGAGGTTTGCCATGTCCATATTCGATAAATTTAAAAAAAAGCTGTACGAGACCCCACCGATAAACACAACTCAGACACAACCGGAGCCTGAAAAAGAGGCGGCAGGGGAAGTGGAGTATGAGATTGTTGAAAAAGAAATCCTGCCAGAAAAGATGATATGCCCTGATTGCGGCGGCATAACCCTGGTAGGTCTTGAATTTTGTGATAAATGCGGGGGGGAACTCATAAGCCGGGATAATTGACGGTTTTTTCTAAAAGCATTTGTAATATCAAGGTATACCTGGATTTTGAAGGAGAAAAGGACGGCTAACCATTAATTTACTGCGAAATTAGCAGTTGACAAAATCAAGCTACAATAGTAATATATATGCAGAATAAAGGCGTTCAATAATGCTATGTTTGAACGCCTTATTTTATATCTATTTTAAAAAATATTTATTCCATAAGGGCAAGGGACGTGGCATATACCCTTAAACTTTAGTACATTAATATGCGATAAGTGGAAAGTGGTAAAACATATCAATTTCTTTGTGGAATAATAAAATTAAAGGGAGGTAACTTTATGAAAAAAACGATGAAAAAAGTTTTAAGTTTAGGCCTTATCGGTGTTATGGCAGTTGGTGCATTAGCAGGCTGCGGAAAGAAAGGTGCGGGAAGTTCCAGCGAATTTTTAATCGGCGGACTTGGGCCTTTAACCGGACCGGCAGCTTCTTACGGTGTATCTGTTAAGCAGGGCGCTGCTATTGCAATTGAAGAAATCACGAAAGCCGGCGGTGTTAAAGTCGGAGACTCCACATTACAGTTAAAATTAGACTTTGCTGATGATGAAGCATCCGGAGACACTGCCATGTCGGCATATAACAGCCTTATGGATAAAGGAATCCAGGCTTTACTTGGCACCGTAACCAGCGGCGCTGGTCTTGCTATTGCAGAGCAGACAGATGCGGATGGTATCTTCCAGATTACACCTTCTGGTTCCGCTGCGGATTTAACTGCTTATAACAATGCCTTCCGTCTGTGCTTTACCGATCCGGTACAGGGTGTTACCATGGCACATTATGCGGTAGAAACCTTAGGCCTTACCAAGATCGCAGTTATTTACAATAATGCAGATGAATACAGCACCGGTGTTATGCAGGCCTTCGTAGATGAAGCAGGCAAAATCGGCGGCGAAATCGTTGCCAGCGAAGCTTTCGTAACCGATGCGGTAGACTTTACCACTCAGTTAACTACCATTAAAGGAACCGATGCACAGATTATCTTCGTGCCCGCTTACTATCAGGATGCAGCTTACATTACAACTCAGGCAGCAGAACTTGGAATGAGCCTTCCTTTTATCGGCTCTGACGGCTGGGATGGCGTACTTGCTAAAGTAGTTGATCCTAAGGTACTGGAAGGCGCAACTTTCTTAAGTCCTTTCTTCGCAACGGATAAAGATCCTGCGATTCAGTCCTTTACGAAAGCTTATAATGAAAAGTACAGTTCCGTTCCGGATCAGTTTGCAGCTGACGGATATGATTCCGTTTATGTAATTAAGGCAGCTCTTGAAAAAGCAGCTTCTACAGACAGTGCAGACTTAATCAAAGCCATGACGGAAATCCAGGTGAAAGGGCTTACCGGTGATGTTACTTTTGATGCCAACGGTGAACCGACAAAAGGTGTTAAATTCGTTAAAATTGTTAACGGTGAATATACCGGTTTAGTTCAAGAATAATATATTTTGATTTTCACATAATATTTATTCAGTCAGATTACTGGAATCTAATGGGAACAAAAGGAAAATGAAAGATAGACTTTATACCTCTGTCAGTAATTCTTCCTTTTGTTCTTGTAATTCATACAGGTTGAAAAGATAACCTGAGCTTCTTCGCTTGGCGCAGAGCCGGAAGAGGATGTTCTGAGCTTAGCGAAGAATCTTAGGTCTTAATAAGGAGAAAGAGGTGAAACTTAGTGGTAAGCATAATCGAACAATTAATTAACGGGTTACGTTCCGGAAGTATTTATGCTTTAA
>JAEZSL010000158.1 GCA_023443925.1 Bacillota bacterium
GCGGAGCTTAGATTCAAATCGGTATATTTGGAAATTGTCCGTGACCCGACAGGCTCACCGGTTTCCAGATAATTACGGATAATAGCCTGTAATATCTTCAATTTTCTTTCATCCAATTCCATCTAATCCCTCCTGTTTTCCGATTGTTAGCACTCACTCGAATAGAGTGCTAATATCTTTATACATAAAATAGCACTTACCATTTATTTTGTCAAGTGCTATTTTATAATTTTTATATTCCTTTTTATCATATTTTTATGACAGATCCTCATCAGACCCGGAAAGGAACGGATTAATAAATAATAGAAATCATACCTCATCCAGCAAAAATTCGGACAAAACCCGGTTACTTAAATCAATGCCTTTATCCGTTAAGTATATTGTATCTCCTTTACAGTCAATTAATCCTTCCCCAAGGCTCTTATTTAATACGCCGCCGTATACCGACTCTATGCATGTACCGAATAAGTTCTGAAAATAGATTTTATTAATTCCTTTACTCATGCGAAGTCCCAAAAACATAAACTCTTCCATCTGCCTGTAGACGGGCAATTCTTCCTTGCTCCCCCGGATATCATGATAATCCTTTGATAACTCCAGGTAATCCGATAAGGACTCGGTATTCTGATATCTGCTATTATTAAGAAGGGAAGCTGCTCCCAACCCCATTCCCAGATAATCTGTCCTTACCCAGTATGAGGTATTGTGCCTGGATTCATAGCCAGGCTTTGCATAATTAGATATCTCATATCGAAAATAACCTGCTTTTTCCAATACTTCCTTTGTCCTGGCATATATGGCGCGGTCCAATTCTTCATCCTGATCTTCTTCCTGGTAGCGGCTGAAAAATGGGGTTCCTTCTTCCAGAATCAGACTATAAGCAGAAATATGCTCCGGGTTTAACTGTATCACCTGACTCAGGGTATCCAGCCAGTCCGTTAATGTCTGTCCCGGCAGTGCAGACATTAAATCAATGTTGATATTATGGAAGCCAATCTCCCTGGCCAGGCGGTAATTTTCCAAAAATGTTTCATAGGTATGAATCCGCCCCAGCAGTTTTAATTCCCGGTTATCAGCCGATTGAAGCCCAAAACTCAGCCGGTTGATTCCGGCCAGCTTATAAAGCTTTAGTTTATCCGGGGTCAGTGTTCCCGGATTCACTTCCATGGTAATTTCGGGCAGTCCATTTTCAAAATCTGGAATAAAAAAGACCTCCCGCACCGCATTCATTATATCAGTAATATATTCACCTTATATAGAAGAGGGAGTACCCCCTCCGATAAAAACCGTCTTCACAAGGTACTCCCCACTGATTTGCTTATAACTTTTTATTTCTGCAAGCAAAGCCTTAACATAGTTATATTTTGTTTCCTCATCCGCCGGGGCAGAAAGGAAATCACAGTAATCACACTTCCTGACGCAAAAAGGGATATGAATATATAAACCTAACTCTTTTATTTGTCCGTCAGACATACTCTCTCCTCTGCTGCTTTTATTTATCATCCAGTTTTAACACACTCATAAAGGCTTTCTGCGGGATCTCCACATTACCTACCTGACGCATACGCTTCTTGCCTTCCTTCTGCTTTTCAAGGAGTTTTCTCTTACGGCTGATATCACCGCCGTAACATTTGGCAAGTACGTCCTTACGCATGGCCTTTACGGTTTCCCGGGCTATGATTTTACTTCCGATGGCGGCCTGGATAGGAACTTCAAAAAGCTGTCTGGGAATCTCTTCTTTTAACTTCTCACACATTTTTCTGCCTCGTTCGTATGCAGATTCTCCGTGTACTATAAAGGACAGCGCATCCACTTCTTCCTTATTAATGAGGATATCCAGCTTAACAAGTTCTGACTGTACATAACCTTTTATCTCATAATCAAAGGAGGCATATCCTCTGGATCTGGATTTTAAGGCATCAAAAAAGTCGTAAATAATTTCATTTAAAGGAAGTTCATATTTTAATAAAGCCCTGGTGGCTTCCATATATTCCATTCCAAGATAAATACCGCGTCTTTCCTGACACAGGCTCATAATAGCACCAACAAATTCTGTGGTAACCATAATCTCCGCATTTACCATAGGCTCCTCCATAAACTCGATTTCGGAAGGATCGGGCAAATTGGAGGGATTGGTAATGTCAATTACTTGTCCGTCGGTTTTATGAACCTTATAGACAACACCGGGAGCAGTGGTTACAATATCCAGATTATACTCTCTTTCCAGTCTCTCCTGGATGATTTCAAGATGCAGAAGACCCAGAAAACCACAGCGGAAACCAAAGCCTAAAGCAATGGAAGTTTCCGGTTCAAACTGCAAAGCGGCGTCGTTTAACTGGAGTTTTTCTAGTGCATCCCTTAAATCCGGGTATTTGGCACCATCCGCCGGATACATACCGCAGTAAACCATAGAATTTACCTTTTTATATCCGGGCAAAGGCTGTTTGCAGGGGTTATCTGCATCGGTTACCGTATCACCAACACGGGTATCCCTGACATTTTTAAGGCTAGCCGTAATATAGCCAACCATTCCCGCCGTTAATTCTTCGGAAGGTATAAACTGTCCCGCGCCAAAAGTACCAAGCTCTACCACTTCCGCCGTTGCACCGGTGGCCATCATTTTAATCTCCGTACCCTTTGTAACTTTGCCTTCCATGATACGGCAGAATATAATTACTCCCTTGTAGGAGTCATACTTGGAATCAAATATAAGAGCCTGCAGTGGCGCGTTCACATCACCTTTTGGCGGAGATATCTTACTTACGATCTGTTCCAGTACTTCTTCTATATTAATACCGACTTTTGCGGAGATCAGAGGAGCATCCTGCGCTTCCAGTCCGATTACATCTTCAATCTCGGCCTTAACCCGTTCCGGTTCCGCACTGGGAAGATCTATTTTATTGATAACCGGCATTATATCCAGATTATGTTCCAGTGCCAGGTAGACATTGGCCAGTGTCTGGGCTTCAATACCCTGAGCCGCATCCACTACCAGAATTGCTCCTTCACAGGCTGCAAGACTTCTGGACACTTCATAATTAAAGTCCACGTGTCCCGGTGTATCAATCAGGTTAAAAATATATTCCTCTCCGTCTTTTGCTTTATAAACCGTACGCACCGCCTGGGCTTTTATCGTAATACCTCTTTCTCGTTCCAGTTCCATATTATCCAGAACCTGGGACTGCATCTCGCGGTGGGTTAATAAACCGGTCTTTTCAATAATCCGGTCGGCTAACGTCGACTTTCCGTGATCTATATGGGCAATAATGCAAAAATTACGTATATTGCTTTGGTTTAACATTTAAATTCCTCCTGCATCGGTGAGTTATTATCTGTTGTATTATAGCATAGACCTTTCCTACTTACAAGAAAAAGCGTGGGGTTTCAAACGGTAGTTAGCGGCCATTCCAAGTCCTAAGAAAACCCAGAAAGCAGGCGAGGTCTGCAGTGTCGAATCGTTAAACAGCCCGCTTATCATATAGCTTATGGTGGCCAGAAAGCATCCAAGACCCAGCTGCCATTCATATCCGCCTGATTTTATCCTGCCGTATATCTGAACGGATTGGAGGAAATAAATTAAATAAAATACAAGAAAGAGTATTAGGGACAGGATTCCCGTCTGTATTCCGATTTGCAGATACATATTATGGGGTCTTTCTATAATTGTATAAGGCGTCTTGCAGTAATTTGCTTTACCCACATGATCCCCTTGCGGAAAAACTAGGGGAAAGGTATCCGGACCGGTACCAATAAGAGGATTTTTTAATAATAAAGGTATGGATCTGGACCAGATATAACCACGGCCGGACGCAATGTGCCCGTAATTTTCAAAGCCAAAGGCAGGAACAGATACTAACTTCTCCGTTTTCCCGAAATCATTGATATAATAATAGCCCTCTTCCTTATTATAGCCGAAAATCCAGTCATAATCGTCAATCCGTACCGTTAAAATAGCCTGTCCTTCCAGGATATCTTGGGTAAACTTCATATTCTGAAAAGGAGTTACCGCCAGCTTTCCGGTATCCGGATTATAATCTCCGCTTAATTCCTCACCGGCTGCGTTCTTAAACCGGGGACTGTTATCTATACTCGAGTCTGCAAAGATTACCTGCAGTTCCTCTCCCTTGTAATTTATAACCACAAAATCTTTATCCGTATATATGGCCTCCAGGGGTTTTTCATTTTCAACATGGTTGAAGCTTTTCATGGTATCACCTAGTTTTGTGATAAAGCGGAAACTGCTGAAAGCATCCACCAGCAGGAATAATACCAAAATCAGGACAAAGCCCGCCAGGCAGGCTGATAGCATGTGTTTCAGCCTGTTGCGGTAAAAATAAGCCATAAAGGCAAAGGATACTAAAAGAGACAGAAAGCCTGTTCTGGAATAGGTCTTAAACTGGATCAAAAACAAAATACCAAGAAGTACCCCGTAAGTAACTTTTATCTTTTTATTCTCCTCCGATATCAGCCTCACCATAAAAACAGGAATCAGCATGGATACATACACACTTGCATAATTCGGATTAAACAGAGTTAAGGACACAGCATTGGTACTTAAGTGATTTTTGATATTACCGACATAGTCTTCCCAGTAATCTCTGGGTATAATCAATTTCTGGAACCAGTTAAAGCCAAAGACATCCTTACCGGACATCTGGAGTAAACCCAGAACTCCCAGTATTATAACCGAAAGAACTAATACCTTCAGGAGGTTTTTAAAATCCTCTTCGGATTGTACCATTTGATAAGTATAAGCTGCAATAATCACGTATCCTATGAGTACGAATGTATTTTCAAAGTGAGCCATACCTCCTGCCATGGAAGTATGTACATCAACAGAAAACATGGTGGAAACCACGATAAGCAGAGAATAAACCCCCAGCAGGATAAACAGCTTCATATTTTTAATCCGGGTACGGTACAGCATAAAATAAACTGCCAGAATAATACCCGAAACTACGGCCGTCAGAACCAGACCAAAACTCTTATAATAGGAAAAAAAATCGGAAAGCAAATCCTGCTCCGGAAACCAGGGAAACCTGTCAAAACCGCTTTCATAAACCAGCAGTCTCGTTACAAAAGGCAGTATTAGCAGAATTACAATAACAGGAATTAATAAATCGTTAAATTCTTTTTTCTTTTTCTTTGGTCTCATCCACCCATTCCTCCCGGTTATCCATAAAAACAGAGCATGAAAAATGTTTTAAAAGAGTAGAGTAATTTATAAAAACTCTTTTATAACTTATTCTTCATGCTCATTATAATTTAGTTAAAGATGAATTTCAATTATAATCAGGTAACTCATTACAAAGCGTGATCTGTCATATCTGCATAAGGCATTATGTAATGAAGCTTATATTAATATGAAGATACCGTAATGTTGAATACGGCTGTGAAACTGCCGCAGGTTGCGGTAATCGCTGCAGTTCCTTTACTTACAGCTTCCACAACGCCGTCATTATTCACTTTCGCAACCGCTTCGTCACTGGAAGCAAAGGTGATTGGTGTACTGGCATCAACCGGCTCTTTTAAGAGATAATCCTTCAACGAGTAGTCATTCTTATCTCCCAGGTAATAGGTTATAGCCATAGTACCGTCTGCCTCCGCATACCAGGAGTTAATCTTTAAGGCTGTAGCGGCAATTTCTTTCACGGTTACTTCAATGGTACCTACCGTTCTCTTTAATCCGTCGTATTCTTCATAAACGGTTACCGTAGTTGTTCCAAGTCCTTTACCGGTAATATTGGTTGTGTCATATCCCCATTCATCGGTTACCGTATTAAAGGTTACAATGCTGCTGTCAGCGGCTTCATAGGAGTATACGGCTGACCAGGAGCGGTTTGATACATTTAATTTATCATAAGCATTATAAGTGGTGTTCAGTCCGAGATCCATATTCTTATATTCATCACTGATATAGGATTGGGTTACGGTTATGGCTACGGAGCCTAATTCCCTTTTTACATTTTTATAGGTTTCTGTTATGCTGACCGTGGTTTTTCCTTCTTTTAAACCAATCAGTAAGCCGTTTTTATCAACCTTTAAGATGGCAGGATCAGCCGGCACCAGCGTATATACAGCTTTAAAATTCTTGTACTGGATCGGAGGGAGCCATCCGCTGTAAGCCTGAATCTCCAAAGTCTTGCCGGCAAGCTTGGAATTAACAACGGAAACGGATGTTGTAGAAACCTTGGTCTTCTTGCCCTTAATGGTTTCGGTAACCGTAATATCTGCCTTTCCTTTGCTGATACCGGTAATTTTTCCGTTTTTGTCTATGGTTGCAATCTTTTTGTTACTGGAAGCATAGGTATATTTTGCAGTAGATTTACCGTTCTGAATATAAAGATATTCCGGAGTGCTGTAAATACCCAGTGTCTTATTGGTAAATCCCACCTTTACTTTTGCCGCTGCCTCAGCTCTTGTTACGGTCTGAACCGACGGCAGGCAGTTAAGTACCGAAGGTGCAATAAAAATCACACATAACAGTATGGCGATTTTCTTAAAGATTTTGTTCATATAAATCCTCCTGTTTTTTTGCTCTTGATACCTCAAGAGCTTTCCCTATTATATTTCGGCCAGGACACGGCGCCGGTCATCAGAATAAAATCCAAAGGCCGGAAACGATGTCAATAGCCAGTATTTGTAAACAGTGGTATTATATTACAATTTACGACAAAAGTCAATATAAAACCCTTTCATTCTCCGCTAAAATCAAGGCTTTCGTTATGTTTCCATTTGATTTTATTCGTAATAATTCCTGCAATATATATATTTTTTAAGCTGATGGTGGAGTCTATTAAACTTAGCTATTTCAACGTTATTACTTTCACCCTTTAATACTCTTCACCCTTTAATACCTCATCCAACACCACCGAGAGATAATCCATGGCATTCATCGCTTCTTCCACCGTATTTTTATCGGTGCCAAGTTCAATTAAAAGGGATTTTTTACGTAAATGCTGGTTATACCTTAAATACTGCAGGTAATTCTTATACATCAGCCCCGGATATATTTCTCTCCCCATTAATTGAAGCTGAAGACTAAAGGCTAAATTATCCTGGATATACGGATTTTTCAGATTTTCAAGTTCTCCTTGGGCTTTTCGGCATAAACCGTTAAAGAACATAATCTGAGCTGTATCTTTTCCGTTTATTTTTGCCACCCGTTTATTATTCGCGCCGTCCCTGTGCAGGTCAATAACCACTTCAATGCTGGGATTTTCATCCAGTATCTTCTGAATTCCCTCACGGGCAAAATTATATGCCAGATTCCGGTCCAGACTTCCCCCCATCAGATCATATTTCGTTTTATCATGGATAACATTATATCCGTACTTCTCCTCCAGCAATTCCGTCAGATAGGTACCAACACCGACCACCGTATCGGATTCTTTTCCTGCTTTGCTGTCACTGTAGCCCTCCTGGGAATGGGTATGGTAGATAAGTATCTGGGGCTTGTCGTTGGTCATTTTCATGGTCATGTCATCGCCTAACATCTTCTTTGCATCGAACAATTCATCGTTTGTTACGGTTGCCGAATCTACTATATAAAAATTATTATATAAAAACTGACGGTTTTCCAGCTGGTTCAGGGTAAAATGCTCCCCGTTAATGGAGCCAAGGGCTTCAGCTGCAGCTTCATCATGGATGTTAGTCTCTTCACTTTCCAAATAAACCTCACCATTAATAATATCAATGGGCATAATACCGTTGTTTCCATTGGCAGGTATCGCATCATGATCCCCAAGTATACTATTTCCGTCCGGTGTATCCTCTTCACGAATGCCATTGGCAGAATCATACATATCTATAGCTTCTAATATCCGCTGCACATATAATTCATTATTAAAAAGCAGATCGGAGTTATTTTTCAGGTATAGGGTATTGGACTGATCTTCCTCTATGAAATTATTGCCCTGATCCTCACTGGCCTGGGCTATGTAATTATTAATGGGAAAAGTACCCACCATGGTATTGAATATAAAACTTTTATTATCCTTATCCTCACCCGCTGATACGTATCCTATGATGGGTATATGAGATTCTGTCAGATAGTTACAGGCTGCAGATACGATTTTTTCTCCAAAGGAACCGGTAAAATTTCCTTCTTCCGGACCAAGAATACGTATGCACTTTATCAATACATTCATACTTAAAATCAAAATGATACTCCATAGTACTATATGAAACAGTTTTGCAGCCCTGTACTTATTTCTTCTCATAGTTTTCTCCTATCTGCAGTTAATTAAAAATCTCTACTAAACTATCATATGCTTTATTTTTCTTTATGATAACGTTTCAGACACTATTTTAAGAAATTTTTTAGACAGGCTGTTAAAAAAACTGGGACAGCTTCTGTTAAAGCTGTCCCAGGTCCATTAAGCAAAGCATTTGTTCAGGGCTTCCGATATGGTATAACTGATACGTTTAATGGATTCATCAATATTTTTAGGTGTGACAAACATATTTCCCATGGTTTCTTCATTCAATTCGCTCATAAACTGGTGAATTTCTCTATCTGCAAATCCCTGTTTTGTCATATACTGTTCCATGGTATCACTGACAATGGTGGCAGCATCCACAACGGTAGGAACACCCAGGGCAATGACATCCACCCCCAGACTTTCTTTATTCAAAGCCTTCCGGTTATTTCCAACACCGGAACCCGGGCTGATGCCCGTATCTGTTATCTGTACGGTTGTATTCAGTCTGTGCACGCTTCTGGCTGCCAATGCATCGATTACAATCACCAGTTTCGGCATAGTTTCCCGGATAATACCTCTTAATACTTCACTGGCTTCCATGCCGGTCTGAGCCATGACCCCCGGCGAAATAGCGCTTATATTGCCCATCTTGTGATCCTCTAAATAGTCACTTCCAAACTCTTTAATTAGATGCCTCGTAATAAATAAGTTGTCCACTACCTGCGGCCCTAGGGCATCTGGTGTAACTTCCCGGTTGCCAAGACCTGCAACCAGTATCTCCCGGTTTTCCACATCCCCGGCTAATTTCCTTATATATTTAGCGATTTCCCTGGTTATGGGTTCGTGAAAACTTTCATCCTCTTCAACAAGCTTCGGTGCTTCTATTGTAATATAAGTGCCGATGGGCTTTCCCATTGCATCCGCACCTTTCTGATCCTCTATGGTAACTGTTGTTACCCTTATATCTTTCTTCTTATCATAATCTTCCTTTAAAATCACACCCTGTATCTCAACATTATCTTCTTCAAATGTCTCCCTTACCTCCAGGGCAAGGTCCGTTCTCGGTATTCCGCTTATGCCGCTGTTCTCATTTTTTCCATCCATACTGTGAGCCATACCTTTCTAAATTTTAAAGTTGATTCGGGTGTCAAAAGGTCTCTCTACATGTATTTTATGAATACAGTGTATATATATTCAATTTTGCGTCGACCGGCCGAGGACACTGCTTATATTTTGTCAAGACTCTGGCCAAAAATCAAGCCAGCCGGCTTGATTTTTGAGATTAGAGGCTTGTAAAAAATATAGTGTTCGAGGGAAAGGCGGCTAAATTGAATATATATACGCTCGTATTCATTCAAAACACAAGATTGACCTTTTGACACTCGAATCAAAGTTATTCCCTTATATTTTCTTCATTTTTTTTCAAAATATGTATTGACATAACGAATGCTTTATACTACTATATAATGGTATGTTTGCATTAGAACGTCCGTGTCCGGATTTAATGAAACAAATAATATAAGTAAATAGAACGTTGTGGAGGTGTACAATTTGGCTAACATTAAATCTGCTAAGAAAAGAATCTTAGTTAACGAAACTAAGGCTTTAAGAAATAAGGCAATAAAATCTAAGGTTAAGACTGTTATAAAGAAAGTTGATGCTGCTGTGGCTGCCAGCGACAAAGAACTTGCTAAGACAAGCTTAATTACTGCAATTTCTGAAATTGATAAAGCTACTTCCAAAGGAGTTTATCATAAGAATACTGCATCCAGGAAAGTATCCCGTTTAAGCAAAGCTGTTAATTCAATTGCTTAATGATTATAAAACCCAGGAAGGAAACTAACCCTCTCTTTTCTGTATATATGAACTAAACTTAGTAAAAGACGCTCTTACGGGCGTCTTTTTTTACATATGATATTATTATTAAGATTAGATCCCGAAATCATGCTGTACGCACTAATAACGGCGGTACCTGACGTAAGATTCTGCTGGTACTGTTCTGATCCAGAATCCACCCATTAATATCTTCCCCCTCCAGTATAACAGGCATACGGTTATGCACCTCCGTCATGGATTCATTCGCTTCCGTAGTCAATATGACAAAACGGCATTCGTCCTGATAGTAATTATATACACCTGCCATGTAAAGAATTTCAGAGCCTTCCCTGGTAAACAGAAACTTTTTCTTGTTGCTGTCCCACTCATAAAAACCACTGGAAGGAATGACACATCTTCTGTTTACGACACACTCCCTGAAAGTTTTTTTATCCAATGCCGTTTCTGCCCTGGCATTAATGATAACCCCTTTTTTATAAAAGTTTGGAAATCCCCAGACAGAAAGCTCCGGTTCAATCCGGTTATGAAAAGCTGCAAGTATTGGCGCTTTATCAGTTGGAAATATTTCTCCTGTCTTTTTGCTGTTATTTTCATATTTTGCATCCAGCTGTTCCAATATTTTTCTTATTTCCCTTGAGGTTTCATCATCTACATAATAACGTCCGCACATACTGCCGACCTCCTGTTAATTGGTTTTATATTAATGCTTCGGATGTTCTGAAACTGTTTTTACAGCCTTGGCGATTGCCTTTACAACTTCAAACTCATGTGCAGCGGATAATACGCTTAAGCGGGCGAAAAGCTCCCCTTCCTGCGTTGCTACATATTTGGGAGTCATCTGATTCAAGGTGCAGGCAATAATATCATTGCGGCATTTTTCACATTTGCAGCAATCTAAGGTTTCCCATAATTCATCCAGTTTATTAACAACTAATGTTTCCATAACATTATAATATTTATCCATTTTAACTCCCATCTGTGCGCCAAGCGCACGTACAAATCAGGATGTTGAAAAAGGGTTCGTTTTTTCAACCTACTACCCATTGCATAACACATCTGCCACTCACAGATATGATACTGCCACACATTAAAAATATTATAGATTTAAAATGTGGCATCCCTTTCTTTTATTATATTTTTTACTCCGGCACAGTTTGTCCGCATAACGTCTGCAAGGGTTCTTCTGTAAATAATTCATACCGTCCAGGTCTGAAAACTTTTACTTATAATTCACTTATTAAATTTAGTATAACATGGATTTTACGGATTGTAACTATGCTATTAATACTATATATACCAATATATGATCTGGCAGATGCGGTATAAATTCAAGTTTAAATCAAGGTATTACAGGTAAGCACCTAATCTATTGTAATAGATAAATATTTTATTCTTATATTAATAAGGGTGTATTCTGCAGCGCAGCCGCAAAATACACCCTTATCCTGTCAATTGAATTTATTTCCGGATTTAGTATCTACTGTTCCAATTCCAATCTATTGTCACAACGTACTTTAAAAACTTCCGGTGTGCTGCCGGATAAGGCAATGCTTCTTTTATCCGGTTGTGTCGTTCCGATAAAAATCTCATAGTTTCCTTTATTTAATATTAACTTACCTTCATCATCATATAATGCAAAATCTTTTGCTAAAAGGGGTATGCATACTTCTGTTTCTTCCCCTGCTTTTAAGAAAACTTTCTTAAGGCCCTTTAACTGATGTCTTGGTGCACCTGCGGACTCCAGGGCTTTCACATAAACCTGTACGGTTTCGGCTCCGTTCATTTTGCCGGTGTTTTTTATATGGACACGGCATTCGATACTGTCTTCCGGTGTAATCACCTGCTTATTAACAGCCGCAGCGGATAGAGTGAATTCCGTATAACTTAAGCCATAACCAAAAGGATACAAAGCCTCCTGATTCATATAACGGTAAGTGCGGCCTTCCATATTATAATCTGTAAAATCAGGAAGTTCTTCGGAGGTACGGTAAAAAGTAACCGGTAATTTGCCTTCCGGCGAAAAATCACCAAAGAGTACCTGTGCTAAACCTCTTCCCCCCTGTGCTCCGGGATACCAGGCCTGCAGTACCGCCGGAAGATGTTCCTCTGCCCAGGTAACCGCCAGAGCGCTGCCCGATAGCAGAATCAGCACCACTGGTTTGCCGCTTTCATGAAGTACTTTTAGGATATCTTCCTGAAGTCCGGGAAGTTTCAGATTCGGTTTATCACCGCTGGCAAATTCATTTCCCGCATCGCCCTCTTCTCCTTCCAGACCGGCATCCAGCCCTAAACAGGCGATAATCACATCCGAAGCCTCCGCTACTGCTTTTACTTCCGCCAGCCGGTCATTACTTCTTGAAAGTCCCGACACCTTATCCTTAAATAAGTGGCAGCCTTCGGAATAGCGGATATTCACGGCCTCGCCCACATATTCACGAATTCCGTCCAATATAGTTACATATTCAGAAGCCGTTCCCTCGTAATTACCGATTAATGCCTTTCGGTTATCCGCATTTGGCCCAATAACTCCTATGGTCTTTAACTTATGTTTATCCAGAGGAAGCAGATTGTTCTCATTCTTTAACAGTACGATGGTCTTTTTCGCAGCTTCAATATTTAATGCTTTATGCTCTTTGTTATCCACCAGGTCATAGGAGATGGTATTATAAGGAACTTTCTCCGGCGCATCAAATAAGCCAAGTTTCATTCTGGTAGTAATCAGCCTGGTTACAGCGTGGGTAATGGTTTCTTCCTCAACCAAACCGTCCCTTACGGCCTGTAATAAATGCACAAATAGGTTCCCGCAGTTTAAATCACAGCCGTTATTCATAGCCAATGCAACGGACTCTACCGGAGTGGAGGTAACCATGTGGTTTTCATGGAAATCTTTAATTGCCCAGCAATCTGAAGTAACATGCCCCTTAAAGCCCCACTTATCACGCAGTATATCTTTTAAAAGGGTTTTACTGCCGCAGCAGGGTTCCCCGTTGGTACGGTTGTAAGCTCCCATAACAGCTTCCACTTTACCCTCCTGAACACAGGCTTTAAAAGCTGGCAAATAAGTTTCATTTAAATCCTTTTGGGAAACCTTGGCATCAAAACCGTGGCGAAGATCCTCCGGTCCCGAATGAACCGCAAAGTGTTTGGCACAGGCAGCCGCTTTTAAGTATTTTTTATCATCCCCCTGCAAACCTTTAATAAAACGTACTCCCAGACGAGAGGTTAAGTAGGGATCTTCTCCGTAGGTTTCATGGCCCCTGCCCCATCTTGGATCACGGAATATATTTACATTAGGCGACCAGAAAGTAAGTCCTTTATAAATATCCGTATCTCCGTATTTCTGCTGCATATTAAATTTGGCACGTCCTTCTGTGGAGATACAGTCTGCAATCTTTTCCAGAAAATCCTCATCAAAGGTCGCAGCAAGGCCGACTGCCTGGGGAAATACCGTAGCCACACCCGCTCTTGCCACGCCATGAAGGGCTTCATTCCAGTAATTATATGCCTTAACACCCAAACGCTTGATTTCCGCAGAACCGTGAAGAGTCTGGTACACCTTTTCTTCCAGAGTCATTTCTGAAACCAGCGCAGCCGCCCGGTCTTCAAAAGACAATGACTCGTCCAAATACTTTTTGTATTCCATATAACAATATCCTCCTTATGCTTAATAGGCTCAAGTCTATACTTATTGCTATTATATTATACTTAACCGGCAGGCTCTTATCAGATATTGCTATAATTCTTTCAGTAATTGCTAAGTTTTCCCCACCTTTCGACATGAAATCTATAAATGGAAACCGGTATATTTTTCACATTACTGCCTCATTTTGTGTATGTCTCGTAACATATGCATTTGACAAAATTGTCAATACTCTGATTATCTCTTTACTTTCCCATATTCCTGTCATAATATATAGACAGGCAAAAAGGAACTTTTATAAACAGCAACATCCTACTTTAAATGTTCGTAATAAACCGCTGAGCAAATAAGTTAAGTGATAGCAATATGTGAGGTAAGCAATGGCAGAAATTCAAGAAAAGCACAATAAAGATACAGTCCAAACAGAACGTGAATTAAAAGGCACTTTTGAAAAAGTTGGTTACGCAGGCAATTCATCGGTTCTTCTTTATACAAACCAAGTTAATATAAATTATCCGCTGCACTGGCATTCTGCCGTGGAAATCATCATGCCTGTTACCAATAACTACACGGTTTTTATTAATAAGGTTAAGTTTTCCTTGCGTAAAGGCGATATCCTGATTATTCCGCCGGGGGATCTTCATGAGTTGTATGCCCCTGCAAGCGGTTCCCGGATCATTATTCTTTTCGACAGTATGTTAATGTTTAAACAGAAGGGATTTTCCGGTATCCTTCCCCTTTTAACCCAGCCCAACCTAATTACGCCGGAAAATTCCCCGGATATATATAAAGAGGCTTATGAACTTCTAAAGCAGGCTGCAGAAGAATACAAGAATGCTTACCCTCTTTGGGAAGCCTCCGTTTACACACAACTGATAAGGTTATTTATTTTAATCGGAAGGAATCATATGGATTCCAGCAATTTATTTCCCTTTACCGGTATAAATAAACAGAGAGAGTATATAGAGAAAATGAATCTTATATATGATTTTATTGACAGCAACTATATGGAGAATATTACCTTGGAGAAAGCGGCGGCAGCAGTAGGATTTTCTAAGTTCCATTTTTCCAGGCTTTTTAAACAAATGACTTCCACTTCCTTTTATGATTTTTTAATTCTCAGAAGAATTAAAGCAGCGGAAAGCTTATTACTTAATCCGGACCTTCCTATTATTGAAATTGCACTACAGTCCGGTTTTTCCAGTATATCGACCTTTAACCGTGTTTTCAAATCCATAAAAAAATGCACTCCAACAGAGTTTAAAAAATTTTACCTCAACCAAAATCACAAATAAATACAGCTGGTTTTTATCTCCTTAAATGGATTGTCGTTCTGTAAGCAGATTTAATCACCTAAATGGATTAAAGTTATTCTGGGAGCAGATTTATTCTTCTTAAGAAAATAAATAAGTACTTCGACGAGGCATTTCGTTAAGCAAAAAAGACAGTCCGTTTTGAACTGACCCTATCTAATAGACAAACTAGACAGGGGACAGTTCAAAACGGACTGTTTTTTACTTTATTTCAGATAATCTATAAATACCTGTAATGAATTATCTTTTTTAATTGCAGCTGTTAACTTTGAATTAACCTTTTTAATTATTTCTTTAATATCTTTTTCCTTAGCCAGTTTTTGAATATGATCATTTAATTTTTTATTGTTCGGCTCGTCCTTAATTGTAAGGTTTCCGTTTTCATCTCTCACCACTGAGAGGGATCTCATCCCTGGTACTAAGGTGTCGATATTAACTACTTTAATTTCATATGTAGTAAATACCACATAGGAATCCGAATCCAAACCAGGTTTCACATAATTCTTGACATTTCGGTATTCCTCAATAATTTCATTTATTTTATCATTGCCCGCAGTTTTTGTATTTCCCGCAGATTGATCCGTTGTTTCTGTATCCGCATCATCCTTTTTACCGGAGATATTATAATATGTATTGATTAAATTATCAATTTCTGCCTTAATCTCTTCTTCCGACATACTCTGATTTTTATCTGCGGTGCTCTCATTAGCAAAGGAGCTTTCTTTAGCTGACAGTAAACCGTTATCTCCTTCTGTTGTATTATCTGCAGCTGTCAAATTATCTGTTTCGGAACTGCTCTCTTTGTCAGCATTTGTTCCGTTTTGGATACTTTCATTTACCTGGATACTGCTCTTTCCAACTACTGTCTCCTTCTTACCGGCTCCATTCTGAATAATCAGAACAAGCGCCAGAATTACTACGGGTACAGCAGCGGCAGCCAGATATTTTTTCCATTGTTTCATTTATTATATCTTCCTCGTTTCTATGTCTTATTCTGCTATTTTTAATGGCACAAAAACCTGTTTTTAGCTTAATTCAGATAGCTGACTGCCTTAACCGGCGTTCTGTAATCATAACTGGTTATTCTGATTCCGGTATCGGGGCTGCTGGCACTGATTACTTTGCCGTTTCCTATGTAAATAGCAACATGATTGATAGAACCGCGTTTTGCATAAAAGATAAGATCTCCCGGCTGTACTGAAGATACGGAAACCCTTTTTCCACTTCCTGCCTGTGATCTGGAATCTCTGGGAATACTAACGCCGATATCCCGGAATACTGACTGTGTAAAACCGGAACAATCCGTACCATTCGTTAAACTGGTGCCTCCCCATACATAGGGATTTCCTTGAAATTTTAATGCATAGTTTACGATCTTGTTTCTGGTGGTTGAACCAGTGCTGCTTGAGGATGGAGCCGAACTTGAAGTTGATGTTCTGGAACTGGTTGTTTTTGATGATTTAACAGTACCGCTGCTTGATGAATTATTGCTTGAATTACTGTTATTTTGTGACTGTTCCCTGGCTGCTTCTTCCTCTTCCAATCTTGCCTGCTCTTCTTCAATAGAGATTGCTTTCTCATAAACGGTAGTCAAGTCTACGTAATCTGCGGATACATAACCCTTATCCTGGTCATCCACCTGGACTTTAATCCAGTCACCGGATTCCTTTTTTACTGTCAGCTCTTCCCCAATGGGTACCAGCGTTAATACCGTTGAATCCGTATTCGCTTCTTGTCTGACTTTAAGAGTAGTTGTGTTTACAGTTGCAACCCTTGTACCGACTTTAGTTGCTACTTCTGCTGCTTCTGAGCCGGTTACCAGAAATTCTGATTTAACATAACCGGTTACGGTTCCTGATTTTATTTTGTACCAATCACCTTTTTTCCCTAAAATTGTGGCAGCCGAGTTATTATAAAGCTTTCCAAGAACCTTACTGTTTTCACTGGCTTTCTTTCTGATATTCACGTAATTTGTTACATTTGCAAATGATATATCCGAATTTTCCTTGAACACATCAGAAGATAAATATGCTTTAATATCTTTATTATCGTTTGCACTATTTTCATAAAAATCATTCAATAATAAATCTATTCCTGCAATGGGCCTTTCTGCGGCTTTGGTGATAACAGACTGGCTGGCAAATGCAATTGTTCCTATCATACAATATGTAACAAGTTTCCCTACTTTTATCATTTGGACCTCCATGACTTATTTATTACAAATATGTTAAATTTATTACAAATTTATTATAAAATAAAATCACGGAGATTGCACTAGGTATATCTTGGAAATAACGTTATTTACTTGTAAATTTAATACACAAAACAGTAATTTATGTATAATTATGTCATAATTATGTTACTTTTATTTCAAAAAAATGATATGAGTTTCTAATAGGTAAAAAAGCACCTTAAAAATGCAGCTCAACTACTTCCTGTAATGCCTTTTGAGCACACACTAAGTTAATATATGCTTTACAATTCGTATATACCTTTACATTTTTTGCACTTTATTAACCTATCTGTTTCAACTTATTCATCCACCATTCCTTATCGGTATATACAGCTCGATAAGGTACCATAACAATATACTCATTATAAACTTCAATAATTTCCTTTGTTCCCGTATATACCAGATCTATATACAAATGAAATGGTTTTACTGTTCGATTCATTTTAGTTTTCAAATTCATTAATATATTGATGGATTCTTTGATTATCCACTCTTTCTAAATAGGAAAGCGCATTTTTACCTCCGCCAGCCATAAACCACCATTCATGAAATGGCTCCCATGCATTTATACAGCATTCTCGCAATTCCCTGTATGGGAATTCTGTAAAATCAGGCGGGTTGAACAAATTATTGGTAAGATCAAAATCCTTCCTTAGAATAACCTTTTCGCCTCTGTTTTGAATCAAAACCTGAAACCATTCCTTCCACTGTTCTTTTAATAAAAGCAAGGATTCATTGGATTGATTATTCATACATTTCGGGGGCTGGTAATTGTATTTTGGGTTGCAAAAATGGAGCTGCCCACTAATTGTTTAGCAGAACAGCCCCTCTTCTTATTATAATGTATTTAATAGAATATCCTTAGATATTATCTTCCTATAACGCTCCCAGCATCTGATGAACCTTGGGCATCCACTCGCTGATGGGAATGCCCTGAGGACATTTATCTTCGCATATCCTGCATTGAATACAAGCCGCAGCACGGTTAACTTCATCAAAGAAGTTAAGGTATTCCCGGCGGGAGCCGTTTACATCATCATGAATTACGCTGCCGTTGTATAACTCAAAATTCCTTGGAATTTCTACGTTATTAGGACATGGCATACAATAACTGCAGCCTGTACAAGGGATGGCTGCCCTTTCAATATATTTGGTGCGGATGCGGTCAAACAGTTTAAGTTCTTCCTCACCTAAAAGCCCTACTCCGCAGCGGTTGGCAGCTTCAATATTTTGCTCTACCTGTTCCATATTGCTCATACCGCTTAATAACAAAGATACCTCCGGTTGATTCCACAACCATTGAAGTGCCCATTCGGCCGGAGCATATTTAACCGTACTTTCATCGAAAATTGCCCGGATATCTGACGGAGGATTGGCCAACCTGCCTCCCAGTAACGGTTCCATAATTACCACGCCGATACCTTTTCCTGCCGCATATTTTAACCCGCTTACTCCTGCCTGGTTTTCAATATCCATGTAATTATACTGGATCTGGCAAAAATCCCACTTATCATAGCCATCCACGATTTCGATAAAAGCTTTCGCTTCATCATGAAAGGAAAAGCCCAGATATTTTATTTTACCGGAATTCTTGGCAGCTTCCGCCCGTTCAAGAATATTATGCTTTAAAATTACATTTTCCCAGGATTCTTTTGAAAGACTATGTAACAGATAGAAATCGATATAGTCCGTCTGGAGTTTATTTAACTGTTCCTCCAATAACCGGTCAAAATCAGCCCCGCTGTTAATCAGCCAGGTCGGAGATTTGGTAGCCAGGTATACCTTTTCCCGGTAACCGTCCTTTAAAGCTTTGCCGGTTACAATCTCACTGTTACCGCCATGATACGGGTAAGCCGTATCCACATAATTAACACCCTCATCAATTGCCGTACGGATCATTTTGATGGCTTCCTCTTCCACAATATTATGGGGATCTCCATCGGTGGGAAGCCTCATGGCCCCAAATCCTAAGGCTGATACCATTACATCTAACTTACCGAATTTTCTATACCTCATATTCTACACTCCTTAGCTTTAAATTATAGACTTTAGTTGCCGGGAAATCGTTACCGTACAAAAGTAATACATATTTTCCCAATCACATTATAGCAGGAATGCGTTCAGATATCCATAGCAAATTGTATATACAGGTTCATGTTAAATATTTGCCGGTTTCTTATATATGTAAGTGTTTACAGATTGCAGTCACTGTCCTTCAAACAAGGAGCATGTCTGTCCATCTCCGATAGTACAGGCTTATCAACAGGAAACTGAAGGTTCAGTTCAGGATCGTTATACATAATAGCCCTCCTGTAATCCGGATGGAATTCATTGTCAATCTTCATGACCACCTCCGTGTTATCTTCCAGTGACAGAAAAGCATGTCCAAAACCGGAGGGGATATATATCTGCTTTCTATTTTCCGGAGAGATTTCTACACATATCCATTCCTTGTAGGTTTGGGAATCGCGTCGTAAATCAACGGCAAAATCCAGTCCGCGTCCTTTGATACAGTATAGTAATTTGGCCTGAGCCATTGGGTGGTTCTGAAAATGTATTCCATACAGGGTTCCTTTTGCACTGGGACAATATATCGTTTCTTCAATAAATTCCGTGGTAATACCAGCCTCGGTTAATTCTCTCTTTGAAAATATCTTATGGGAACTGCCCCGGTTGTCCAATCCGCTGTCATATTCCAGTACCAAAACTTCCTTAAGCTTTGTGGGTGTGGACTTTAACATATTCTGACCTCCTTCTGATCTTGTAAATGTATAACATATTTTACCATATAACAGAACAATAGCCAAGTTAACAAGATCTTTTCAGATTTAACGCAGCCAAAAAAAGTGATGTTTTAAAATTATTAAATATTTAAATCCACATAGTTTCCTCTCTTGCCGTTTTTGATTGCGTAATTCATGGCAGCCAGCAATACTCCAATTTGCATTTTATCATAGTTTATATACATTTTATTATAGTTTTTTATACATTATATTATAGTTTATTACATTGCCAGTAAAGCAGCAATGTGGTAAACTACAAGCTGAAATAATTCCAAATAATGCAATAACAAAATTATTTATAGCAAATTTGAAGTATAACTACGGTTTCCGAGTTTTATTTAATGCAAAAAATCAAACGTACAAACTGCTTTTCCAGTAAAGGATTTCTTGGTGAAATTATAGTTATGGTATACGACAAGAAGCCCATTCCTGTCAGGTGAATTATTGGGATAATTACCAGAAAATAAGAAAACAATGACAGATGCAAACTATTTCAGGAGGTATCGATATGATACAATTTAAAACGAAAAGCTTACAAACCAGCGGTATTCCACTAGGCGGAATCGGTACAGGCTCTGTGGAAATTCGTCCGGACGGTGAATTTCATGAGTGGCAGATCTCCAACCAGGATAAATGGGCAAAATGCGTTGGTGGTTCAACCCGTAATGTAGATGACGGCGAAAAACTTGCAGGTGCCCTATCCTTTTATCTTCGTACAGAAAGTGAGGATAATAACAGCGAACCGGTGCGTGTCCGACGTTTGGGATTTGGTCTTGGTCACGGACAGGACAGGGAAGAATATAACTATCGCATGTTCTCATGGATTAAGCCTGTGGAAGAGATTCAGTTTACAGGAAAATTCCCGGTTGCAGAACTTGAATATATAGACGAGGAGCTTCCGGTTGAAGTAGTATTAGAAGCAATAAATCCTTTCACACCCCATGATCATAAAATCGCCGGTACACCAGGCTTTTATCTGAAATTCAAACTTAAAAATAAATCCAATAAAAAAGTTAAAATATCTCTGGCCGGTAAGCTTAGAAACCTTTTAATAAATGAAAATCGTGACATTACAAGAGTTAATAAGATTGAGACAGAAAATGGCGTAACCACATTAAATATGGAAGTAATCGAGCATTGGGGACATTCTAAGGAACATAATAATGGTAGTGTCTGCCTATCCGTAAGAGGTGGAAATCCAAGCTGGATAACCGGGGACTATCCCGCCTATATGAATGAGTATGTTGCCAATGGCGAATATGGCGTTGTAGAGGAATCCTTCCTTTTCGCCCTAAGACACGAAGGTAAATTGCAATCCTCAAAAAATGAAGTGGAATATAAAGACCCAATTCCAAATGATGATGACTTAACAGGACTCTCCGAAGAAAGATTGGACTATCATCTGGAAAAGCTTTTAGAATGTGCTTTCGCACAAAGCGTAATGGATCGGGTTCTGAATGTTAAAAAGGAGCTTTTAAAAACCCGCGAGGGCAAGATTCATGCCGTATCCTATCTGCGTACCGTAAGAGATGCCTTAGCCGGCCATCATTCCGATATGCATGGCTCCTGGGGTGATGGCGCATTATGCTCAGACTTTGAGCTGGAAGCAGGAGAAACTCAGACCGTTGATTTCGTTTTCTCCTGGTATTTTCCTAACCATTACAGCTCTACAGGTGAATTTCAGGGACATATGTATGAAAATTTCTTTGGCAGCGCTAAGGAAGTTAACCGTTTCCTTGTAAAGAACTTAGAAGTCATACCCGAAAAGGTATTAAACTTTGCAAATATTTTATTAAACACCAGCTTTGATCCCGCTTACGCCGATGCCTGGTCAATTCATCTTGCAACTTTAGTTAAATGCTCCTGGTGGATTAAATCCGGTGAGTTCGGAATATGGGAGGGCCTGGGTTCATGCGGCTTCCATACCACGGATATTACGTATCATGGTTCTTTCGGAATTATCAGTCTGTTTCCGGAATTGCAAAAAGCCCAAATGGAGATGGGTGCAAAATTCCAACGTGAGGACGGAAGGGTTCATCACTTTTTCACACCGGATTTCTCTGCTGTTGATGACGGCTTCAACCGTGTGGATATGAACCCCCAGTTTGTACTCCTCCTTTGCCGTGATTATTTATATACAGGTGACAAGGAATATATAAAAAATCTCTGGGGTAATATCGTTAAGGCGATGGACAGTATCGCGCAGCTTGATTCTGACGGTGACGGACTTCCGGATACCGGTACAAAACGCAACACCTATGATGCCTGGAATTTCTATGGCAATTCCACCTATATCTCCGGCCTATGGCTGGCTTCCCTAAAAGCAGCCGTAATACTTGCAGAAGAGATTGGTGACAGTATAAACGCAGGAAAATGGACAGTAATTTTTGAAAACGGCATACAATCCTTTGATAAAGCTTTATGGAATGGCGATTATTACAGACTTTGGGTTGACGGAGAAAACCGTGATGAATGCTGTATGACAAACCAGCTGGACGGCGAATGGTTTGCCAGAATGATTGGCCTTAATAACCTATTACCAACAGACAAGCTGGAAACAGCCATGAAGTCTATTTTGAAAAATAATTTTTCCAGTGAAAACGGCTTAATTAATGCCACCTATCCGGAAGGAACAGACCCGACAATTTATACCTACAGAAACTGTCAGGCTGAAGCAAACTGGACCGGTGTAGAATATTCCATGGCCGCTCTTTGCATTATGCTTGGCATGGAGGACAATGCCAGGAAAATCGTTAAAAATGTGGACAAGCGTTATCGCCGTATTGGCCAGGTTTGGAACCATGCTGAGTGTGGTGACCACTATTACAGACCGCTTTCAAGCTGGGCTTTAATGCAGGCATTAACCGGCTTCTTCTACAATGCCGCAAACCTAAGCCTGACGATTTCCAAAACAGACACTGGGATTGAGAGCCATGGCCCATGGGTAACTTCTACAGCTTGGGGTGATATTTCAAAGAAAGAAAATGAAATTATCATCACCTGCCAAAGCGGTACTTTGGAGATTTCCAGTATTACAACTAATTTCTTTGAAGATGATATTAAAGTGTATGTTAATGGCAAAACCATTGATATAACACAATCAAAAGGTATTATAAGCTTTGAAAAAGACAAATTAACAAGCGGCGATGTACTTACTATTAGTCTCAACTAACAGGATACCGCTGGTATAATAACAGGATAAAGGCCTTGAAATATACAATAAGGATAAAATATAGAATTAAAACTAAATATAGTTAAAGTAAATATAGTCAAGTAACTCCTCCGGAATTTTACGTTCCGGAGGAGTTATTATTTGGGCAAAAAAATAAATTTAAGTTAGCAGCCATAACTACAGCAGTAAATATATCCATGAATTTTCACATATGACTACCACCGGTTCTACTCTTCAAGATTTACTATACTTCCGTTATGGATTACCATATATAAATCTTCCAATGCCTCCAGGTCTTTTAACGGGTCCTCTCTCACTACAATAATATCTGCAATCTTTCCAGCTTCCAGTGTGCCAAGCTGTGATTCCATACCGCAGATATAGGCGGCATTCTTAGTTGCTGCCTGTATAATATCCATATTGGACAATCCGGCCTCTTTCATTAACTTGATTTCTGTCATAGGCATACCTCTATCAAAATCCATTGCAAAGCCGCCATAGTCGGTTCCTAAGGCGATATGTCCTCCCTTACTATAGAATAATGACAGATTAGAAATGGCCTTTTTATTCCAGTCTACGCTATACCGGCTGCTGATTCCATTCCAAAGTTCCAGCGTCGGCACCCAGTAAATTCCTTTCTCCGCAATCTGTTCCACAATTTCCTCACTTACAGGTTCTACAACCATGTGAGCCAGCTCATCCACCCCTCCCGAAATTGCCAGGGGCAGATTCCTGGCATGAGAAATATGGGCGGTCACTTTCTTTCCTCCTGCATGGGCGGTCTCCGTAATACTTTTAATCTCTTCTTCCGTTAACATATTCCAGGTTTTACCCTGAAGATCATCTTCAATGGCTATCTTAATAACGTCCGGATTCTTATCCAGATATTCCTGTGTCTTCTCTGCAGCTTCTGCCGGAGAATCAACGGAAACACCTAATGGCGGAATATAACCGCCCGGTGCGGTTATGGGAGGCGAGGAAGTAACTATTCTTGCCAGCTGGTTGTTCTGATTGAGCCGGTCTCTGTCACCGGTATAATCCGTCCCGTCTCTTGCTGCCAGCTCACGTACCGTAGTAACACCATGATAAAGCCAGTTTTTAAGAGCTTGCTCTGAAAACGTACAATGGACATGAGTATTGATAAAACCCGGTAAAACTATGTAACCTTGTAAATCAATCTGCTGATATTCCCTGTCTTTCCCTTTATCTGCTTCCGCTATTTTTACGATGATTCCGTTACTTATATAGATACTTTTGCCTTCCGCCGGAGCTGCACCGGTTCCATCGATAATAGTGCAATTTGTAAGAATTATTTTATCTTCTCCCGCTTCCATGAGTACATTCTCTTGCTTACCGCAGGAACTTATTAGAATAAACAGGAAAATAAGTGAAGACATTACCAGTACCTTAAACCGCTTCATTTCACCATCCCCTAAAATTTTTATTAATTGCATCAAACATTGAAATTAAAGAATACTCAATTATTTAGCTGCCTGCTCAACCGTTCAATACACTCATCACACCAGTCAATCTTCATCTGTATCATCATTTCTCCATGTCTTACTGCTATCATGGAATAGTCATATTGTGAATCCCCGTATTGCTTTGTCTCAACCTCCTCTTTTGTCCGATTCATTCCGTCCAGATATCCGGTACAGATCTTCCTGAATTCCCTAAGTCTTCTGAGATTTTCTTCCACCGGAATAAATCTGCCGAAAAATAATCTAACCAGCAGCTCATTATCCGCCGAATTACTTTTATTTACCGGCTGTTTCAGCCATTCCAGAAATTCTTTCTCTCCTTTCTCCGTAATTTTATATACCTTCCGGTCATGCATGCGGTTTGAATCATCCGGAAGTAAAACCGCATACCCTTCCTCCATCATAACCTTTAACATTGGATAAATCTGTCCGTAATTAATACGATAGAATTCACCCGTTGACTTTTCAATTCTTTTTTTTATGTCATAACCACACTTCGGTCCTAAATTTAGAGTACCCAGCATAATAAAAAATGTATTGCTTGCTTTTAACATAATATCTCCTTTTTCATTGCGCACCAATATAATCAGCTTGCTATAATTTAGTTTAATCGTTCAAATCAATTACATAGTTTATTGAAAATTTTAACTAAAGTAATATCAGAATAATTTATTGTTTATATATATCACCAAGTATATTTTCCAAAATTCATAAGCATATATTATTCATGTTTACAAAATATATATCATTCTAATATATTATTATGGTATATATCTTACAGAAATATCCACATACTGTCAACCATTTTTTACATGTTCTACATTTCATTAATGTTATATCCGCCCCCCAGATATTCCTTTGTTTTTAACTATTTGACTTCGTTTTTCTTTTACATGTTGCCAAAGATGCGTTGGTAAATACAGGAATAAAATAGTTATAACTAATTTTTCTATAGAAAATCCCTCTTTTCATGGCTTATAATATTATCAGCCTGCTTTGAGATATTTCTAAACCAATATAAATTGTGCTTTATGAAGACCAAAGCTAATGGAAAAAAAGGAGGATTTAATAAGTGAGCCATACTATAATTAAACAAATACATCCAGATGAATTTGGCACAATAAGAAAGCTCGACCGTGAAGCATTTCAATATAACGAACGCGGCAGCAACGGCGATCTGCATGAAGTTTTCGCAGATAACATCCGCCGTTCTCCTTACTATATCCCTGAACTTGACTTAGTGGCTGTCATGGATGATGGTTTTACTTATCTCGGACACGCAGTTTTTTCTGCATTGCCAATGGGGGATAACGGAGAGCATATTGTTTGGCTTAACTGCCTGGCGGTAAGGCACGGCGAGAAAGACAGCCATGCTGAAAAAACCTATGAATACCAACGGAAAGGTATTGGCAGGGCACTGGTAAAGCATGGACTTGAAATTGCAAAGTCTCTAGGATATACCGGATGTATGACATGCGGTAATCCTGAGGTATATCAAAAGAAAATGGGATTTCATGACTGCCGTGAACTCGGCATTGACAGAGACATAAGCGTGGATGACCCGGAGGGCTGCGTTTTCGCAATCGAACTTATACCGGGTGGTTTCGACAAAACAAATAAATTGCTAAGTTATGCTTATTATGATTTTACTACCCTTGAGCAAATAAAGATTAAACCTGAAACACTAACAAAGGTTTTAAGTAAAATGCTTGGCACAAATATAATCCGCGCCGTCTTCCAATTAAAACAGCTGCAGGGTGGAACTTTAGGCGATGTACGGCTTGTCTCCGGCATGGCCGAAACTGCAAACGGCAGAAAACTGCCCTATAAAGTGGTCTTCAAGACACAGAAAAAGTGGGTACGCCCAGGAGACCCCCAATCATGGCACAGGGAATACGATCTATATATTTCGGATTTCAAAGATGCTTTTACCGATTCATTATGCTGGCCGGAGTGCTACCACGCTGAAATGAACAATGACGAAATACAGATTTGGATGGAATACATCGACGGTATTTCAGGCAAAGACCTAGACATTGAAGCATTGGAACAGGCGGCAGAAGCATTGGGGCACTTTCAGGGAAAAATTTATCAGCAACATGAAACGTTAAAAAATATCACCTGCCTTGGAGACACCGGTTTCATGGAAAGGGAATTTGGACAGTGGAAACCGGAAACGGCGGAATACCGCTACTTGCATTCCGACGAATGTACTCTCCCGGAGCATCTGAGGCGAATGCTCGTCGACACCCAGCGGCAAGCAGAAATGATATTTTCTAATATAAGCTGCCTGCCCGTTGTACTATGTCATCGGGATTTATGGATTGAAAATATCTTTATAACTGACGCAAGAATCTTCCTGATCGACTGGGACTGTACCGGATGGGGCTTTATGGGAGAAGATATAGCAAGTCTTATTGCTGACGATTTTGATTATGATAATCTGGATGAATATTACCGCAGGTTTATTCCGGCATATATCCGAGGCATTTCTGAATATATTGATGTTTCTGCTATCGAAGATTTTTATATTTGGGAGATGATAGTCATTAAGTTCGGTTACCGGTTTTTACAGGGGTTCATGTTCTCGCAATCTTCTGATGTAAAAGAGCAACAGATAAATGCACTTCAAAAACTCTATGAAATAAAAAAAGCTAAGGACACTCCTATTATAACAAGAATGTTATAGTATAATAGCATAACTCAGCCGGTTATCTCAATTCGCGATTCTGCCGCGCCGCCGGAATGGGCATATCTGTCACAGATGGTAAACTTTTTTCCATCCATGCTTTTATGGCCTATCCACTTTATGACGGCGCCTTGGGCAGAATACACGAGATATTACTTTGGCCTTGTTGTAAATGTCAGCTTATACTTAACATTACTAATATTACAACAGAAAATCAATATCTCTGAAATTTCATTTTCATTTGGCTTAAATCTGCCCCATTAATTTTAATTTTACTTAAATCAGCGATTCCCAGACCTTCCTCTGCTGCCAGTTTGACATGTCGGACTTCATCCAATGTAAACCCCATGAAATCCAGAGCAACCCTGTCAACTGCAACAGGGTCATCACCAGCCAGTACAATATTAGAATGAACAGGACGTACCCTTAACGGCCCATCCCCTTCTCCGCCGATAATTCCGTCAATAATTACAAAGTCAGGCTTTCTGATCTTATTAATATCAACAATAACTTCCCTAAGTCCCCAATAATGAAACTGCTCTTTATAAGTGTCACCATAAAACCTGGTAGGTGGTACTCCAACAGAATTTTTTAAGCTTAAGGTAACACCGGCATCATATTCCGAATGGGTTTTTAATTTTGCGATTCCGATTACCACATCTGCATCCATATACATTTTAGGCATCATGATGTTCTTTTGTGTCAGGCTTTTTTCAGGTCTTAAACTGTAACAATCCTCTTCTTCAAATTCTTCCATATCAACCAGTTCAGCGCCGATAATCTCATTATACTTTGCCGCTTCAAATACATTGCCGTAAGGGGTTGCTTCCGCAATAATAATCTTACCGGCCCCGCATTCTTTTACCAGATTTACTACTTCCTGTGCTATCCGATAGTCTGTAGTAACCGCTTCATTTGTAAGGGATGGTAAAACCAGATTCGGCTTAATTAATACAGTTGCATTTTCTTTGATAATATTCTTAAGTCCTCCGGCATGTTCTACCGCTTTTCTCGTTACTTCACCATATTCATTACCCAATCCAATACCAACAATTGGGTTCGGTGCCATTGGCTGCGTTGACTTTTTCATTTTATCGGCTACATGCTGTGGTATTGGTTCTGAATTCTTCATATCTATCTCCTACTCCTTCCTGTTGACTATATATAAAGCATTCTGATATATGCTCCAAATCTTAGCATCTAATTCAAAGATATATTATGAATATCTATCCTATAAAACAAATTGAGACATTACTGACACCCTATCCGGGCATCAAGTCCAGGTATCATGTCCAGATATAAATTTAGGTTTCAATTCAGGTATCTAGTTTGGTATTAATCTAAATATTTAGTCCAGGTATCTAGTAAACAATTTCTGTTAGCTATTATTCCTTTCCATATTTATATGATATGTATAATCTTTAGATAAGTGTCTCTCTTGCTTAGATTCTAATTCCTTCTAATACTGTTCCTTCTAATGCTGTTCCTCCTAATGCTGTTCCTTCTAATGCTGTTCCTCCTAATACTATACTGTTCCTGTTTATATTATTTCTAACATTGCATGCTTACGTTATTTCTAATTATGTAATTAAAAGATAAATTTATATAATAGAAACTAAAAAACATATTTTCTTTGCTTATTCTGTAATCCCGTCGAATATTCAAAAAAAGAGCCAAAGCATTAAATATTGCTTTTGGCTCTCCGATTTAAATAAAACGCAGCAATTATTCCTTATAATTCTACTGCCTTCAATTACTTAACTAATTTTGGTGCAACTCTGCACCAGGCTTCCTCATAATACTTCCCGGTTAGTGTATTGAAGTAATACATTTCGAATTCATATCCCGGTATCAACTCATAATTAGATGTAGGCAGCCAGTCGGTATAAATCCTATTATTTAATTTCTGAGTCTCAGCGGGAGTTTCATCAATGGTATGCGGTTCATTTACAAACACCGCCCAGGTTGCCGCCGGTATATCAACAACCGTATACCCGGCTACATCACTTAATGGTGTCTTAAGGGTACATATCATATATGGAAATTTTGTACCCGGCAGTTCCCTGTATCCGCAGACTGCATTTAAAGAACCTGGATAGCTCGCGGATTGCAACAGTTTTTCATATTCACCGTTGTTCAGGATATCTGTCCAGAATCCAGGTACTGTTTTTAAGTGTTCTCCATCCATTGTATCAAAAATCCCTTCGATGCCATAGACCTGAAATGCCTCTTTTTGTACAATCTTGTAATTCATTTCACTATCTCCTTTAATGGTTATTTGAAAGGAAATACGAGGATAGGCTTTTATACTGGAACCTAATCTGCGCGCTGATGTAGGTGTAATACCATGCAGTAATTGAAATGCTCTAGTAAAGGATTCCGGTGAATCATAACCATATTTAAGAGCAAGATCAATAATTTTAATATCACTGTTCTGAAGCTCAAAAGCTGCCACAGTCATTTTCCTGCGCCTTACATATTCAGACAGCGTAATATTAGTTATAAAAGTAAACATACGCTGGAAATGGTATACCGAACAGCAGGCTGCCTGAGCAATCTTTTCATAATCCATCTTATCCTGTAAATGTGCTTCAATATATTCAATTGCATGATTCATATTATCAAGCCAAGTCAACTCTATCTCCTCCCTTCCTTTAAAAGTATAGCAATATCCAATATGGTTTTCCTTGCAGTTATTGCAAAAAAAAGCAAGAATAGATTTAACTGCTTTAAACACATAACAACCCGTCTCCGGTAACCATAAAGATTACAGGTGACGAATTGTTATGAAGGGTTGCTGCTATTCTATTATTTTACCATAAGGCAGTGTGTAAAACCAGCAGAAAATAAAGCTTTCCCGGCTATACTCCTAATTAAGTTCAGAAAGATTATTGGCATATGCAATCAAATTATAAGTTCTGTTTCATGTCCTGTTTGCCGACAGATTTTATACAAATGCAATTTAGGTTTCCGTTTTTTTCTTTCGCCGTATCCATTTTGCTTTGTAACAAAGTACAAGAAAAAATATACTATCAATCAGAAATGAAGTTACCCCCAGAACAAAGGCGGATGAATTCATATCATTTACAGTACCAATGATACAGAAAAGGGATAAAAACCAGCATACAACTGTAATCTTAATATAAGGGCGGGTCAAAAACAGGACAGTTTCATCAAAGTCGATCAAACTGTTGCGTTGCATTTCTTTCCTTTCGGATAAACTCTGTTCCTTTTTACGCATTAGCATTTTCTGCTTCCTTTTCATAAAGTTCGAATTTAGGTATCTCTTCCGCCAAATGACAAGCTACCATAGATGCTCCGAATGGTCTTGCCTGTGGCTGTTCTGTTCTGCATATTTCCTTGCAATAGATACATCTGGTATGATATCTGCAGCCGGAAGGCATATCTGAAATTGAAGGCAGGTCCCCATCCTGTATCATTTGCTTTTTACGGCTTCTTGATAAGCGGGGATCCGGTATGGGTACGGCAGAAAGCAGTGCCTGCAGATACGGATGTTTGGGATCGGCAAGGACTTCCTGGACATTCCCGGTCTCTACTATACTTCCTAAATACATAACAGCTATGCGCCCATCCTTTCCCACATAACGAGCCGTTGCAAGATCATGGGTAATATATAGAATCGCTATACCCCGGTCTTCATTGAGGCGCGCAAGCAGATTAAGTATTGCAACTCTTAAAGATACGTCAATCATGGAAACCGGCTCATCAGCTAATATAAGCCTGGGGTTCATGGCAAGAGCTCTTGCAATTAATATACGCTGTCTCTGTCCTCCAGAAAGCTGATGGGGATATTTATTTATAAAATGTTCTTTTGGTGTCAACTCTACTGTTTCCAGCACATTGCCGACTCTTTCATTGAGGCTTTCTTTGTTAGCAATTTTTTTAATCAGCATAGGATCTCCCAGCGACTTAATCATAGTTCTCATAGGATTAAGTGCTGCATAGGAATCCTGCTGTATAATCTGTATGCTGTTACGATACTCTAAAGCCTGTTCCTTCGTCATAGAATTAATTTCGTTGCCATTAAATTCAAAGTTTCCATCGGTTGGCTTAATCAAACCGGCAATCACATTTGCCATAGTAGTCTTACCGCTGCCGCTTTCACCCACCACTACAACGATTTCCCCTTGGTTGATAGTAAAATTAATTTTATGTAAGGCATTAAAGACCTGAGGTTTTGAAAACAATCCTTTGCCCTTGTAAAAATCCACATTAATATCTTTTAATTTAACAATGGGTATATCTTTGTTATTGCGCACTTTCATACCATCAGCCTCCCTTCTTAGCCTTGTGGCAGGCAACGGTATGTCCGGCAGAAACCGTTACTGCCTCCGGTTCGGTCTGCCTGCATTCCTCATCGCACAAAGGGCAGCGATTCCCGAATATGCAGCCTTTACGCTCTTCCATTAAATCAGGAGGGGTCCCTGGAATTGCAACCCGTTCTTTAAGTTCACCGGTTAAGGATGGAGCAGCCTGGATCAGCATTTTCGTATATGGATGACCCGGAAATTCAAACATTTCATAAATATCACCCATCTCCACTATCGTTCCGCCGTACATTACCGCCATATAATCGCAGGTCTTTGCCACAACGGCAATATCATGGGTGGAAAGCAGCATGGTCATTTTGGTGGACTCATGAATTCCCAGCAATATATTAAAGATATAATCCTGTGTTATAACGTCAAGTGCCGTAGTCGGTTCATCCAAAAGCAGCACCGCCGGTTCCAGTATTCTGGCAAATGCTATCATAACCCTTTGTTTCATGCCTCCTGACATTTCATGGGGATAGGATTTTAATACCCGTTCCGGATCCAGTCTGACGTCCTTTAGAAATTTTGCGGACAGAGCAGTAATTTCAGCCGGACGCAGATCCTTTTTATGTGCCAGGTATGTTTCAATAAATTGTTCTTTAATGGTCATGGACGGATTCAGACAATTCTGGGCGGCTTGAAAAACCATAGCAGTTTCCTTCCATCTGAACTCTTTTAGTTCTCTATCTGTTAATTTTAAAATATCTTTATCCTCGAATAAAATACTCCCCTGTGTTATTTTACCAGGATTGGAAACGGTACGCAGAATAGCACTCGTCAGAGTGGTTTTACCGCTGCCGCTTTCCCCTACCAGTCCGGTGATTTGGTTCGCCGGCAAATTAAAATTCAAATGATTTACCGCCCGCAAAACTCCCCCAGGAAGGAAAAAATCCACGCACAAATCCTTTACTTTCAGGATAGCAGGTACATCCTCCAACTGGGTACTTTCGATATGTTTATCCTCTGTCAGCATTATCTTCGACCTTTCTTTTTGTTTTCCGTACTTTATTCGTTGCGCGAAGCCGCGGGTTAAGGGCCTCATCCAGCCCGTTGGCAAAAAATATCAGTGACATCTGCAATAAAATAAATGCAGCTGTGGGAACCATCATGTTAAATATACCTGCGGTATTCATGCCGCTGTTTGCCTGAGTGGAAGCATTGGACAGCATAATGGACCAATGGGTTGCATCATAAGGTGCCATACCTAGGAGCATAAGCCCTACACTGGCTGCAATTGCCGAATTGGTATTGAGTACAAAGGTAGATGCCAGATAAGAGGTTACATTGGGCAGAATTTCTTTGAATATGATATGATATTTGGGCAGACCCATGATACGGCATACCAATACAAATTCTCTCTGTTTTAACGATAGAATCGCCGCCCGTACATTTCTGGCAAGCCAGGCCCAGCTTAAAACAGCCAATACCACGGCAAGCATTACCACATTCCGCACCGGGAATACAACAGCAATAATCAGCTGAACCGGAAATATGGGAATACTGATTAATACCTGGATCAGCATGGAAATAATTTTATCTGCAATCCCTCCTGCAAAGCCTGCTAAAGCACCCAGGGCAAAGCCTAATATTACTGTAAAAAGTGAGGCCAGGAGGCCGATAAATAACACGGACCGTGAGCCGTGTACGATTTGCTGGAATAAATCATTGCCTACGTAATCCGTACCAAACGGATGGTGGAAGGAAGGAAATTGATAACGGTTTAAAAAATCCGTACTCAGATCAAGCGGGACTACTAATGGCCCAAATACTGCCATAATCAGAAACAATGCCAGTATTATCATGCCGGCAAAGGCCTGTTTATTATTGTATATCACACGAAAAAAAGACTTTACGTTACCCATCACTTAATCCTCCCTCTTTATCCTTGGATCCAGTTTCGGCATCAGAAAATCAACAAACAGACTGGCTAAAACGGTTGCTGTGGTAGTAATCAGCAATAGACCCTGGCATACTGTAAAATCCCGGTTACCAAGTGCCTTGGCCAATTGGGAGCCAATACCCGGATATACAAAAGGGCCTTCCATATAGGTGGCTCCGCCCAGCATGGTGCCAAAACTGATGGCAAGGGCCGTATATAAAGGTAAAAGAGCGTTCTGCTTTACATATTTACTGCGGATAATCTGATCCGACAGTCCTCTTGAATAGGCTGCGGTTACATAATCCTCTGCCATAACACCGATGCAACTGCCTTTCATATTCATAACCCAGGTATTAATCTGGGTACAGGTATATGCAAATATTGGCAATGCGGCATGCCAGAGTACATCTTTTATAAACAGCCAGTTAAAGCCCGGCGTAACCTGAATGGAATAAGCTCCCTGTATGGGAAACCACTGCAGTCCGAAAGCAAAGATAGAAAGGACGAAGGTTGGTACAAGGGCGGGCGGAATCGCATTCACGATTGTTGCATAAGCAGCAATCAAAGAGCTGAGAATGGATTTTCTTCTCCAAGCCATGATGCTGCCCAGCCAGGTTCCAAGAAAATAACTTAAAGTCAAAGCAATGGAAACCAAGAAAAGTGTCCAGGGCATATAATAGGCAATAATTTCATTTACCGTTATGGAACTATTGGTCATGGAAGTCCCCAGATTTCCATGAAGCAGCGCTGAGTAATAACGGCCCATCTGATGTAATACCGGTTCAGTCGGATCATAATTATACATCTGGGTAACCAGAATCTTTGCTTCATTAAAATCCAACCCTCTCGCCACTGCCAGATCACGGGCTTTCACATCAAATACATCCCCCGGCATCATACGGAACAGTACAAAGGTGAGCAGGGAACAAACTACGATTGTTAAAACTGCCATTCCGGTTTTTTTAACGTAATAACGTGAATTCATATGTCTTCTCCTTTTTAGTTTTATAACTGTATGGTCTGACACTTTAAATTGCCTGGATAACGGAAGCATGAATCCCAATACTTTCAATGTCTTTTATATGATTATCAGCAGAATTCATATAAAAAAGATTAAAGCACTTCCGCCATCCAGACCAGTATATTAATACACTGTTTTCTCCACCTTTTTATTTAGGAGAAAGCATCCACATTTTACGTACACCACCGGAGAATCCCCAGTTCAAATTATATGTATTGATTTTCTCTTCTTCTGTTTCCGGGAAAGGCATCCAGCGGTTTTCCGGTACTTTATCAAGCATTGGCAAACCGCCCGTAGTGGCAAGATTTTCCCAGGCTGCCGTTACATTCTGGTAAAAGTTAATGGAATACGCACTTTCATTGGTAGCCCAGATAATACGTTCCCAATGATCTTTACGTACCTTTTCATCCGGTTCATTCTGCATGGCGGACAGCCAGTTCCAAACATTAATAGTATTGCCGTCCCAGTCAGTTGTTTCCAGAGTTGTAACATTGGTTTTTTCATCAAATGGGAAATTCATTTTTTTTGCCGGTCCGCCGGTATGTTCATAATAATTCTTTAAAGGAAAATATGGATATGAGAAGGACCATGCGATATCCATCCACTCCCAGCTCATATCAAAGGCATGTTCAACCTCTGACTGACTGCCGTAAACCGTACCGTCTACCGCCATTACTTCACAGTCAATTCCGAACTGTTTCAATTGGTTTGCGAAAATAGGAGTTACCAGCGTGGCAACATACCAGCCTTTATCCAGCCCAATGGTGAGTTTAATCGGTGTTCCGTCCGGATTCATCCATTTACCGTTAACTTTGGTGCATCCGATGCTCTCCAGGAGCTCTGTTGCTTTCGCCTCATCGTGGGAATACTTTCTCATATTGTCAATGACATCCTGGTCTACATATTTGGATAACATGGAAGGCGGCAGTCCCAAAGAGGACCAGCTGTGTATTCCCGACTGGTATGAACCGATATCACGCATTGCTTCCCTGTTAGCTATGTAATTTAAAGCCTGTCTGAATTCCTTTTTCGACATAGGTGAGGTTTTAGACTGCTGATTAAAGTACAATCCATGGCTTCCCATATCTTCCATAGGATAATAAACCAGATTTTTATTGGATTCCAGTATGGAGTCGGTAAGATCCTTTGGCAGAGTGCCGTCCATATTCTGGATCTCTTCCGATTTCATCATGGAGGCCTTGGTGGCATCCGTAGTGGATTTGATTATAATTTTATCAAATGTCTGCTTATCCGGATTCCAATAATATGGGTTTTTACTCATACTGCCTTCATTAAGAGTATGACCTACATCATTGATATAAGGTCCTGTACCTACAATAACATGCTCTTTATTAGGCGGTGTAACAATATATTCCTTCCAGATATCATCTAACTGTGATACTATATCCGGATTGTTAAAGGTATCATGACCGTAAGGTCCCTGCAATCCGTTTGCTTTCTGTTCCGCTGAAAGCATTGGAAGCTGATTCACCAATTCTGCTCTCTTATCGGCAAAATCCTTGTAAATATGGTACGGAATGCGTCCATGATGAACTTCCTGGGCAATGAGCATAATGCGCAGATCATCAAAAGGCGCAGGCTCCTGCCATACAAATTCAACTGTTAAATCATCCGGAGTTTCTATGGAAGTTAAATAATTTACCGGTGAATTAAAGCATATCTGATAAAATGCCCAGATATCTTTGCTGGTAAAAGCTTCTCCGTCACTCCACTTGATATTTGGGCGTAATTTAAATATTGTTTTATTTCCTTCATTTGTGTAACTCTCTGCCAGCTGCAGTTCAATATCATCGGAACCACGCTGATAACGGATCAAACCTTCAAAAGCAAAATCCCCAAAGGAATTGGTGCCGGTTTCCGAATTCTGGTTGGCAATGAATAGTGCCGGGTCCGGAAGTCCTCCCTGACGAACGTAAACCTTTTCCCCTGCAGCTGCCTGCTTTCCTCCAGCAGACACAGCTTCCTCCCCCGGGGCTGTTTTGGAACACGCCGATGCGGCCGCAGCCATGAGCACCACAAGTCCCAGTAAAATCAGTTTCTTAAATTTCTGCATAAAATACATCCTCCGATTCCTGTTAACAGTATAAAAATTACCGTTAACTTTTTTATTTTTACGGCGAAATGGATTTCCCACTCCCCATTGCCGTTAATAATATATATAAATTTTACTCCGCAGTCTGGCTTAGGGACCAGAAATTACTATTGTACGGAGAAAAATTTACATCTTTATAAAATGCAGGTTACACCTGTTGTCCAGTAGGTATTCAGCAGTACTCCTTTGCCTGCGGTGCCATGTTCTCTTAAGTGTCAACAAATCAGCACGGATGAATTTACAAAATTTAATACATTTTTCCAATAATCAGGGAATTATTTCGCTTTATTATGGATTATATTCCATTTAGTAGTAATTGTCAATTTGAAATTCTATTTTTTTAGGATAATTTAGATTTTTATGATTAATATATTATAATGATAAATAGAGGAGGTTTCATATTATGACCATCGGTGACCGCTTACGTGAATTGAGAGAAAATCTTGGATTTATGCAGATAACGGTTTCTAAAAAAATCGGTATCAGTAATAAAGTTTTATCGAATTATGAGAACAATATCAGTACACCGGATTTACAGACTTTAATTCTTATCTGCAATTTTTATAATATATCAGCCGATTATCTGTTAGGTTTGGATATAAAAGAGAATCAAAAAGAAACCCGCACGACGGAGGATGAAATGAAAGTGCTCAATTATTATAATAGATTAAATGAAGAGAACAAAGATGCCTCCAAAGGGTATATGATTAACCTCTACAGGGAACAGCAGAATGCCGATACCCCTGTTGTGAAGTAAACTTCATAAAGATAGAAATTAGAATTATTATTATCTATTACTCATTAGAATCTTAAAAATATTTCCCGGCAATACAGGACAGCAAAACTGCAGCCGGCTGTAAAATACCAGCCGGCTGCAGAATTTATTATGTAATTGTTTTATATATCTGCATGCATCGTCCTCTTTAAGGATAACATTGCCGGGGTAAAGTGTTTCCGCCAAAATTTATTCCCATACAGATTAGAACTTTCATAATCCACATGAACACAGGGAATACCGTTTAAACGGCTATACGCAGCGATGGCCTTTATGAACAGGTTCCCTATCTGCTTTCCCCTGTAAGTATCTTTTATATAAGCACCGATCTCATCAATCTGTCCGAAGCCCTTCAGGCACATTCTTATAATGTCGTCTTCTTTACCGATGGAAAGGTTCATAAAACCTATAATTTTTTCCCTGTCTTTCGCAATAAATACATTACTTTTTGCAATAAGTTTCACTAACGCCTCATAAGGATAAGGTTCCATTTTTAAAAACAAAGGGGACAGAGAATAATAATCCCTGGATTCCTTCACCACCTCAAATAATTCTACTGCATCAGCTTCACCGGCCTTCTCAATTGTAATTTCGTCGTCCGTTACCGTACACTCTGTAAATTGTGCCGAAAAACAATCCACCACATAGGAACCAAAACCCAGGTCGAACAGGACATTTTTTAACTCTATATCCTCTGCTCCTATAGTATAATATTGATTTCTGATCCCCTGGTCCGCCCAGTATTCAGAAGCCTGTTTATAGAGGGTTAGATAAATAGATTCCCGTCCTTCCATCGCGGCTGCATTTCCGGCAAAAGGTATAAACACACTTTTGGCACCATGAAAATCACCCGTTTCATATGCAAGATATCCAACACATTTATTATCCAGCCAGGCTGTGATTCCATTCCCGTTTTCGGCATGGGATTGTAAGTAATCTTTCAATAAATTCGTATGATTTTTCCAGTAATTATACATGGCATTACCGCAGCAAAAAACATCAAACTGCTTTTCCCACAGTATGGTCAATTCTTCTATATGACCGGTATCCATGGGTATTACTTTAATCCTGTTTATCATATTATCTCCTTTAAATATACGGAGAGTCAGTTAAGAGAAGCCCTCCGGTTATAAGTGTTTTTTATCATAAAATGCCTCCTTTCCCATATAATCTTTAGTAACTTATATTCAATAATACCCTGTTAAATACTTATACAGCAAATAAACTTTACAGGGTACTATAAATATAACTTTACCATATCCATCCAGTCAAGCCAAGGAGAAAATACCTCTTTTTAAAATAAAAAATGAACGGCTCCATTAACTTCACAGCCGTTCATCACATGATTTTATATGAAAATAAATTTGTTACTATAATCAGGATACAATGTTTCTGGCAAATTCCCTGGCATTCGTTAAATCCTGGGTATTAGGTCTTCCTTTGTGCATGAACTTAAATTCTCCCCTGCAGTGAAATTCCCGGTCATCAAGAGTGATTCCTTTTTCACTGAGCAGCTTTTTAACCTGCGCGTAAGTCGAGGGAAGAAGTGCCGCCGTGCTGAAGTTTACAACCGTTTTTACCCGTGAATCCAGTGAATTGATAAAAGTCTTTACTTTTGCATCAACTCCTGCTCCATATACACTGCTTCCAAGGAATAAAATATCGATATTACCTTCAATGGGACTATCCACAGACTTTGCATTCACTCCAAGTTCTTTTCCGATTGCGTCAGCCAATTTGGCTGTATTGCCGGTTTTGGAGTAATATCTTACTTCTATTTTCTTATCAGATGCCATTATAGTAACTCCTTTATTTTATTTTCCACTATGTCCAGATCTGTTGTTGGTTCAAAGCGTTCAATTACTTTTCCCTGGCGGTCAATTAAAAATTTGGTAAAATTCCACTTAATACTCGGATCATTTTTGTAATCCGGATTTAGTCCGGATAATTTCGTATCCAGACGGGCTGACAACTCGTGTGCCGGATCAAATCCTCCAAAGCCTTTTTCCTTAACCAGATACTTATAAAGAGGTGCAGCGTTGTCGCCGTTAACGTCAATTTTCGAGAAGATAGGGAATGTTACACCAAATTTTGTTTCACAGAAACCGGCTATCTCTTCATTGGTACCGGGTGCCTGCTGGCCAAACTGATTACAGGGGAAATCTAAAATGATAAATCCTTGATCCTGTAAATCTTCATATAACTTCTGCAGCCTTTGGTACTGTGGTGTAAAACCGCATTGGGTTGCACTATTAATAATTAATATTACTTTGCCACTGTAATCTCTCAGGGAGATATCAACGCCGTTCCTGTCCTTAACAGTTATTTCATATAGACTCATGCTATCACGCTCCTTGTATTGTTTTCAATTTAATTTTAAACAACTTAATATAGTCTGTCAATAGTTTTTTCTATTTATAATAAATAATTTATAATTTTATAAAGTTTTAATACTATTGGCTTTAAAGAAAATACCGCAAGTCATCTGCTTTCAGCAATCTATCCGTTCCTTGATACTTTAATAAAATTATCGATATTTTATCTAGTAACTACAAAGATACATTCGGGTTTTAGTATAATCAAGACAAAGAACCAATAAATATATTACATAAATCTCGTTTCACGTATCTATTTTAGATTGAGCAATATCTGCTTAACAGCATCGGGAGCTTTAATTATTCCAAATACATTTACTTTCCCAAAAGTCTCCGCAGCCAATTCCGGAGTTACTTCCTTCGTTATAATCAGTATACCTACCATTTTAACTTCAAGCTTATTGCCTTTTGCTTTAATTTCTTCCAGGACTTTTTTGTTAATGCTGATTACTCCTGTTCCGGCGAATTTTGAAGTATCACCTAATACGTCCTTTAATTCAACATCCGTCATAATATCTACTTTTTTTAAGTGTTCATCCACCAGATCAATACCAAATGAATTAGCTTCCTTAATTCTGCTGATTTCAGAAGCATGAATGTTAGCCTGGTTTCTTATAGCGGTACGGATAAAATCCGACCGGTTTGAATAAAAACCCTGTTCCACCAATAAATCAATCTGTCCGAGATCGATTGCGCCGATATTAATTGTTATTTTTTCTGTTTCCATAGTTTTCTCCCTTCTGCCATCCATTATACATCCATCAGAACTCTATTTACCATCCATACGGATGATAAATAGATATTACCATCCATTTCCAGGTTTTGTCAAGTAGTTGCGATGTAAATTATAATTATTAATGCCAGTTCAATATCACTTCCATTACTTGTATTAGCACGGCTTAATATCAAGGGTTATAACCGACAGATTGCTCCAGGGTAACTTAAGTTATGATAACTTAAAGAAAATGCCGCCTTACCGATAATTTATATACGAATGGGTTGCGACAAATATATTATATTACCTGCCAGGAAATGAATCTTGACCGATAGGCCAGTTATACAATAAAAACTACTATCTATCATAAAATAAAAAGATGCCATGCATTGCTGCAGACATCTTTTTATGATTTACTTTAAAATGACCGGTATCTGAATCTCTACTTTGCAGATATCCGCAGTTTCATCCCACTTCACATATTTTTCGATGGTAGGCAGACTGGATTTTTTATATTTGCTCTGGGGAAGAAATTCATTGTTAATTCTCTGCCAGGTATTGTAGAGCACATTTTCCGACAGATTGCCTTCCGCTTCAAATAACAGCCAGGTAGCAGCCGGATAAACATAGCTTTCAAACCCCGGTACATCTTCCTTCTCCCATTCAATACCACACATATAATCGTTGCTGCCATCCTCGCCGAAACCAAAACATAGCCCCAGGTCACACAAATGCCCGCTTAATTCTTCCATGGCTTTTCCGCTGCCGTCACTCTTTACAACTGCCCAGGTACCACCACCGTATGGTGTTATTCTTCTTACTCCAATTACTTTGAACGGTTCCCGTTCCACTTTCTGATAATCCATTTTATAGACCCCCTTGATTGTGAGTGCAAAAGATAACCGGCAATAAAAGACCAGCTTTGCACCAGATTTTCTTGCCACAGCGGGCATGACTCCATGCATCCTTTTAAATGCAACACTAAACGCATCGGAAGATTCATAGCCGTATTTCATGGCAATGTCAATGATTTTATAATCCGTATTCTGTAAATCATAAGCCGCACAGGTTAATTTCCGGTTGCGGACATATTCCGATAACGAGATACCTGTAATCTGTGTAAATGAACGCTGGAATACACTAAAGGGACATCCCATTATCCTACTGATTTCTTCATAATCTATTTCCTGATTTAGATTATTTTCCACGTAATCAATAGTTTGATTCATTCTATTGACCCACTCCATTCCTTCACCTCCTGCATCTAATTATAAAGGGTCTGTTTTGTATCTGCCCGTTATTTTACGTACAAATACTAACGGTTATCAATTCTCAGTTCATTGGAAAGTAAGTTACTTTCCTGTTATGTATCCTGATCCAGTTGTTTTATATTATTACAATTTAATCCCAGTAAAGAGATCACTGTACCGAGTATTCCGGTAATTAAAAACATTAACGCAATTCCTGCTCCTTTCCCTTCTCCCACTATATATTCAAATAGATATCTTACCTTTAAGTTACTCTGCATAAAGGGCTCAAAAACATAATCAGCAAAAAAACCGCCCAGTAAATAACCCAGCGGAATCGTACAATATTGAAGAGTATCCCTTGCAGCAAATACCCGCCCCTGCAAGATCACCGGCACCTTTGTCCGCAGGATAACCGACTGGTTAGCGTTTAAAAAAGCAAGGGGCAGACTTCCTAAAAAGTTAAAAATAATCCATATCATAGGACTACGACTTAAACCAAGTGAAAAATCACACAGCAGGAAAGACAGGGCACAGCTGGCAAATATTACTCCTGTCCTGCTTTTCGGAGGTTTCATAAATGCAACGCAGAAACCACCTGCCAAAGTACCAAAACCAACTGCTGCCGATACCATGCCCAAAACCGTTTTTCCGTCAGGAAGCCTTGTCATTATCATGGAAGCAACCGTTGTGGTTAGCCCGCCTCCGCCAATCTATGCAACCAGATTTATGGCTGTAAAGAATAAAATAAGCTGCAGCAGCGAAGAATTTTCTTTTAAATATGAAAATCCAGCTTTACAGTCCTGCACATAAGTAATCTCCGCTATCTTTAACTGATGATGGTCTTCCGGTATTTTTATAAAGAATACCATAGTTATAAAAGCCATCAGAAAAGAAACCAAATCCATTATGAATATCATCCGGATGCTGCTAAATGACAGGATTGACACCGCAAAGGCAGGTGTAAGTATACCTACGGCTGAACTTGATATGGATTGCAAACCACCTATTTTCTGATAGTATTTCATTGGAACCAGTTTTGTAACGGCAACCACATCTGCGGGAACCTGGAAAGCATTCATAATACTAAGTAATATATTAGCCATATAAATATGCCCGACTATAAGTTTATCAAAGGACATAAGTATAAATACGGTTAAGGTAACTGCTGCGGCTAAGCAATCACACAGCAAAATAATAGTTTTTTTCTTGCATCTGTCCGCAATTACACCGGCAAACAGGCTAAGCAATATTGATGGTAAATAGGTGCAGACTGCAAGCAGAGCAACACACATTGTGGATTTATCCTTTTGGTATACCCATATTAGAAGTGCATAACTTGTCATGGAGCTTCCAAGAGTTGATATGCTCCGGCTGCCCCAAAGTATTAAAAAAGATCTCAATTCATTAATTTGTTTTAATATGCTAGTCATCGTACTTTACTCCATTCTAAGTTTTAATCCTTTCGATGTGCAAAGTACGCTCCGGACGGTTTTTACTTTGTTACTTCATACAGGCAACCGCCCGAAACGAACTTTGTATGAAGTAATGCAATTTCACTTTGTACAATATGTATTAGTACTTCCATTTTTTCACCTCCATAATAAGGTAATAGGAATTCATAAAAAGGCTGTTTATTTGATTACAAATACAGTGCCCTCTTTTCTAACAGGCGGAAGCGATTCTTTCGCAATATAGCCAACAGCAGCTGCATTACAAATGGTGTGCTCTTTCGGAATTCCTAGTTCAGATAAGTATTCCCTTAAATTAATATCACTCCGCAGCCAGTGCAGCTGGTTAAGATAGCAGCTTCCAAGCCCCAGTGACTGAGCCGTCAGAAATATATTTTCAAGAGCAAGGGAACAGTCTGCCATAGCATTTTCATAGTCCGGACGGTTTGAAGCAATAATAATCGTCGGAGCATGATAATAAAAATTGTAATCTTCTTTCGCTGAGCTGGCTTTTGCACCAAGCTTACCTGGATAATTATCATCAGGAATCCAGGTCTGAAACCCTTCCCGCACCAATGAATTGATTTTAAGAAGAATCTCTTTGTTCTGAACAGCCGTAAACCGCCAGGTCTGGTTATTACCACCGCTTGGTGCCCACCTGGCTGCTTCCAACAGCGCTTCGAGTTGATCGTCCCCGATTTGTTCTTCCGTAAACCTGCGTGTGCTTCTTCTTGCCAGTATGCAATCAATTACTTCATTTCTAAGCATGGATTTCCTCCTTTTTAATTCATAACTGAAACAAAACAGCAGGCATTCCTATACCTCACCGACATAACTCTTTGTAAGATACGGAAATTGTACTTCACCATTGCTGCTATACTTTATAAATAATTCACTCAATTCTCTGATGTAGGCTGTATAATCTTCTGTACCCTCATCCGGTGCATAAGACGAGGATAGGTTTCTGCCGATAAAACCGTCTAAATCAGAACACACCTCATGACGGAAGGTTTTATATTCGCAAATTCCTCCTTTAAAGAAATCGGAATAGATCTCCGGCATTTCACCACCATAGCCGCTGGAAAAACCCTGATAATCCTTACAATACTTTTTATTAATCCGGTCATTTTCTAATACCAGATCGTTTGTTTCCTCTCTGATATTCCAAACCAGGACGACTTTCCCGCCCTCTTTTAAAATCCTCCGGCACTCGGTCATAAACGCTGCCCGGTCAAACCAGTGGAAAGCCTGGGCAACTATTATGAAATCAACGGAAGAATCAGGCAGACCGGTATGTTCTGCCGAAGCTTTAACAAGCCTGTAATTCTTAAACCTATTCAAATGTTTTTCGGCTGTACTCCTCATATCATCATTTGGCTCAACACCAAAAACCGTGCTGTTTTTTAACAACAGATATTTACTGAATATGCCGGTACCAGAACCGATGTCCGCTATCATGCTGCTGTCTCTAAAACCTGTGGCGGTGTATAAGTAATCGATAAACTCTGCCGGGTAACCCGGTCTGAATTGAGAGTAAATCTTTGCTTTTCCGGTAAATTTATCTTCGTTCATTGTGTATTCCTTTCTAATAGGCAGATTTCTGCCATTTTTCACTTTTTAACCGTTTTAATATAGGTTTCTGTCAACATCAAGATATGTAATAATCACATGGGCAAATCCAAAGATTACTGTCGGGATGACCGCAGGAAAGTTATACAGCCAGATCTCTGCCAAAATAAAATATATAACTGGTAAAATTGCAAGTCCAAGAAGGATAGGCAGTTTTTTTCTCCCGGTAAAGTAAAAAAACCATAATACAAAATATAAGATCAGGGTAATCCCAAACAACAGTGTATATGGACTTTGCACCGGTGAAGCTTTCCCACTAACAAGAAATATCAAAAGCAGAATAAAAATACCCTGACAACCATGTTCCACTATATCTAATACCAAATGTTTTTTAGTAATCTTCATTCGCTCCCGGGTTTTGGGCAGCCAGAAATAAAATAAATTGGGTATCATGGGCAGTAAGAATACAATAAGCCCTTTTAAGGAAAATCCAATGGAATAGTCCAATTATATTGCCTCCTTAGTTGTTTAACATAACTGCATTCTACTATAAATAATGGAAATAAGTCAATTACTTTAGAGTTCCTGACATAATTGCATCGGGGTGGTATTCTGTTTTAATGTTGTATACATTTACCTCTTTAAAAATACATATTCAAACAGGTTACATTTCACCCTGTTTCCAGTGAAATATAACCTGTTTGACAATTCGGTATTTTGCCTCATCTTATTTAGTTATTCCGATTTGTGGTTCTCCACCGCCTGGTTTTCTTAAACCCTCTTCACTGCCGGTTATGAATATTCTCAGGATATTGTAAGTGGGTATAAAAATTGGTGTATTCCCCGCATCATCGGATAGTACCACCAGTCCGTACTCATCCCGGTATATGTCACCGGAAGCCGAAATCGTTGGTCCAAGATTAAAGGCAGCATTGGTTCCCACCGGCAGATAAGCCTGTATAGCCGCAATTTTACTGTAATTGCAGTCATGCGACAGCGAATCCGGCGGTGTCAGATAAGTGAATCCCGGATCATAAACTGTTCCGTCACCGGGATATATGGCGGTAATATGGTCTATGGGAAGTGCTTCATAATCGTTATTTGCATCTTTTAGCCGTAATATCCCTGGTTTATCGGAGCCAGGAGCAGTGTATAAATCAAAGGGCATACCGGAAAAAGCACTGAGCGATTCCGAATATACGGTCCAGGTATAGCCAGAATAAGCCGTAATCATTTGGGTAAGGCTGTTGATTAGCTGATCAACAGCAAAACAATACGCATCCGTTGATTCGGCATAATTATCCTGTGTAATAACCAGGGATGCTTTAACAGGTAGATTTTCGGAATAAGTGTAGGATCCGGTGCTGGTATTTTTCAAACTGAAAACCGTCGGAGCAGTATCAATCTGTATGATACCGATGCCGACAACTTCGCCCGTTTTCACATTGGTATTACCGATTATTGCAGTACCGTTTGCTGAAGCAAATGTAAGAACGATACCGTTAGGGTAGCTGGATGTCTGCATTACGGCAAACCAGTTCACCGTATATCTGCCCGGTTCCTGAAAGGTAATGTTGCCGGTTTGATTATCATAAGCGATATTTCCGGTTGAATGCGATATTAAATTAAAAACCAAACTTCCACCCGGTGCAATCCCTCCGTTGATTGTGCGCTGAAGCTGTAAAGCTATATTACCCATAATGTCATTTCCCCTTTATTTCATATTGGCTTTCCCTCCGTACTAATCTTTCACTTACCATCATACTAATGTTCAAAAGGACTATAATCGAATTATGGCAGCGGCAGTGTCTGCCAACAGGAAATCTGTATCTGTCCGGCCGGTATGCCATTGGAATTTCATGATAATCCGGCGCATAACTGCATAATTTGACATTATAGTATATGCTAAAATTGATACAAGGGTTCCGCTTCTTGTACGGATAAAACTCATAGGTAAGGCATCCCGGATCAACTATTTGTATAAATACTCGAAAAAAAGACTGCTGCAATTTATTTATTACAGCAGTCCTTAGACCAGACCGCACAGTATTCAGAACTACCTTAATCATACCGGACTTACTCTGACCTTCTGATGCGATTAACTTAAAAGCGCTTTTAATTCCAGTGCCCTTTTATACAGGGGATCAAATTCACAGCCGCAGCTTCCGCACTCTTTATCTGCCTGTTCAATGGCAGCGATTAACTCTTGGCTATTGCCGTTTTCTGCAAGCCATGCCTTAGCCGGAGCATCAATGAGCTCCCATCCGCATTCCGAAAATTTAGTTAAAATCTGTACCAGTTCTTCACGGTCATGGTTTTCCATAGCTATACCTCCTTCATTTTACTGTAGATTTATTCGTAACTTGCCAATGTAAACAGGCAATCATACTTTAATATTATTTTATACCAAATTATCCAGCTCGTCCATAACAAACCATGTTGGAACGGTTGTGACTAAGCTTCTTTTGACTTCATCATCAGACATTCACTGATACCTTTTCTGTATAAATCAGGTATTTCACCAATTTTAGAATATCCTATTCGTTCATATAATCTTTTTGCCTTTGGATTAAAATCAGCTACTACCAAAAATAGCTTTGAATAATTGGTAAAATATTCGTTCTCAACAAACCTTAAGAGATCTTCCCCTATCCCTTGACCACGGACTTCACTTTTCACGGCAACAATATGTATATAAGGGAAGGAATGAAAAATTCCATTCAAAATAACCCATATAAATCCCATACAATTATTATTCTCTATTGCAACATATATTTCATTTCTACATAAACCTTCTTCTAATGATTTACGGGCACTTCCCTTTTCTGAAAAGTATCTTTTCCCCAGTTCTGAATCTACTAATGCATCCTCGCAATCATTTAAATGGTTTATACTTCCCTTTATAATTGTTATACCCATTCTTGTCTCCTCCGTTAATCCTGTATTTCATACTTAGCATTATTCACTAAATTATATATTTATACAAAAAAACTACCAGCTAATATTGATAGTTGGCAGTCTCGTTTAATACTATACAGACTGACTATTATCTTTTAGCTTGGACCATACATTTATTACAATAAATAAAAGCATTCCAATTATCACAAAATCAGTGGGTTGCATTCCAAAAAGGTTAGAATCAAAGACTATTCTACAAATTAATCCAACAATTATAATTAAAAAAATGATAAACATACCAATATAATAAATAGTTTTACTCATTTTCCATACCGCTCCTTATTTACTTCAATTCCAACGTAAATCATAACCCATTTTCTTCCAACTATCAATATTTTTTTTCAGTGTACTTAGTTACCTAAACCTAAATTTTAACAGCGGGATGTCCTATTCAATAGTATATTAATCACTTCTGATACAGGAGTGCAAATCGTTTTTCTCCTGCATCAGAATAACTAGATTAATAATTATCATCTCATATGAATTTTTGAATATCAAATTGCGAATTAATAACCAACCACAATGGCGGATTATAAATAGTGATATTCCATATCCCAATCCCATACAAATCATATTTAACCACTAAATCCAATAAGGCATTTATACTTCTTGCATCTATAAACCATACAATGTGCTGTACTTCTTTATCATAATATAAAAAATATGGTGTCTGTGATAATTCATCAAATTGTATTACTGCTCCATTTTCTTCTGCTAAATTTACAGCTCCTTCATAAGTAAGCGAATATACACTCGAAAAGCCCGGCAAAAATGGGAGTTCCCAATCATAACCAATTGTAGGCATCCCAGCAATTATTTTATCAGGTGGTATATAGTTATCCACATAATTCAGGAATGCATCTAAATTATAAATTGAACTGATGGGGCCGGGAGGGTTTATATTAGTTGCCCATTGATAATTCATAAAAATAATATTTTGTGCTAAATCATTTAAGATAGAATAATCGACTCTTTCAAAACTAACTTCACCGCCAACATTACTTATATTGGGATTTATTGTTACAAACACGGAATACCCCTGAGCATTCAAAAGATCCGTAAACTTTGTAAAGAATGCATTATATAAGTATATATTAGCTATATTTATATACTGAAACGATAAATTTACTCCTTGATAACCTTTTACATTTAAAATCCTTAATAAGTTTTCAATAAAATTATTTTGAAAAGTTTCATCTAATAATAAGTCATATTCTATACCTAAGTTTGCTTCCCCTTGAATAGTTAATGTTGTTATTAACAATAATGGCATTACCCCATATGTTTTAGCTGCTTCAATAATTTGTGTATCATCTAAATAAGTAATTATTTCACCTGCCCTTGTAGCCGTATAATTTAAAATTGAGAGATAAGTTAAATAAGGTAATGTCTTACTTAATATTTCTAGATTAATATTAGGACTCGCATTACCATGCACTGCTATACTGCCTTTTTTACTGTAACTGATTACAAGAATTTCGCCTGGATAAATAAACTTTCTTCCCGAAAGAGATGGGTTATTCATTAATAATTGCATAACCGTAATATGAAATGAATCTGCTATATCTTCCAAACTATCACCTTCTTGAACGGTATAAGTAACTTCAGGAATTGCTATAACGATTGATTGTCCTATTACTAATCTTTGGAGATTTTCTAAAGCGTTATCTTGAATTAACCTTATTACTGATATTCCATAATAATCGGCTATCGATTGAATGGTATCGCCTTGCTGAACTACATGTATTACCATAATATCCCTCGGTTGATATTTGTATTTAATATATGATTACTGAGGAAATAATTGCTTTTATAGAAACAATAATTAACTAAATTCTAATTTAGTTAACTATACAATAGGTTGTCCAATTTAATTTTACAGGAGCATATTTCATTGCTTCCTGCATACATATTGATAACTATTTATACACTAATTAATACTTTTTCAATATCATATTGCGAATTAATGATTAACCATAATTGTGGATTATAAATGGTTATATTCCAGATACCAGAACCGTGATAATTATAGTATATAACCAAATCTAATAAAGCATTTATGCTTCTTGCATCTATAAACCACACTATATGCTGCGTATTATTATCAGTATATAAAAAGTAAGGTGTTTGGGATTTTTCATCAAATTGAATTCTTGCATTAAAAATACGTGCTAAATCAATTGCTCTTTCGACCGTAAGAGAATATACGCTTGAAAATCCAGCCGAAAAAGGAAGTTCCCAGTCATAACCTATGGTTGGTATTCCTATGATAACTTTTTCTGGTGGAATAAAATTATTTATATACTCTAAAAAAACATTCAAATTGTAAATCGAACTTATTGGTGAAGGAGGGTTTATCGTTGTTGCCCAGTTATAATCCATAAATATTATATTCTGAGCTAATCTATTTAAAACGGAATAATCCACCTTTTCAAAAATCACCTCGTTATTAACACTTCTTATATCCGGGCCAACTGTTACAAATACCTGGAAGCCTTCATTGTTTAAACGCTCCGTTACCTGAGAGAAAAATTGATCATATAAAGATATATTTGTGATATTAATATATTGAAATGAAATATTTATACCATAATAACCGACCGTTCTAAGTATAGGTATAATATTATCTATAAACTTCTGTTGAAACTCCTGATTTAACAATAAATCATATTCCACTCCTACATTAGCAGCACCTTGAATACTTAACGTTGTTATCAGCATAAGAGGCACTACACCATATTCCTTTGTAGTATTAACAATTTCTGTATCATCGTAATAAGTGATTATTTCACCTTCTTTTGTAACCGTATAATTTATAATGGAAAGATAGGTTAAATAAGGTAGTGTTCTTCTGAGAATTGCATTATTAATATTTGGATTCGTATTGCCGTGTACAGTGATTACACCTTCGATTGGGTAACTGATAACTATTGTTTCTCCCGGATATATATATTCTCGATCCGAAAGAAATGGATTGTTCCTCAATAATTGCATAACCGATACATTATTCGAATTCGCAATATCTAATAAAGTATCCCCCTCCATAACTACATACGTCCGTTCCGGATATGCTATAACGATTGATTGTCCGATAACTAAATTATTGGGAAATTCCAATTCATTATCCTGTATTAATTTAGATTCAGATATTCCATAATATGCAGCGATCGACTGAGCAGTCTCCCCATCCTGTACTACATGTATTACCATAAGATTCCTTAATTACAGTTTTATTTATTATATGATTAATAATCAAATAAATTCTATTGATAACGGTTACTTATGAAATCATTTCTAAATGCTTAACGTTCCATATAAAATCTTATTACCTCAACCTTTCCATCCATTATTATTTCCCCTATGTTGAAACCACATTTCTCAGTATAAAACTTTACATTCTCACTTTTATCCACGGGTGTGAGCAGAGTGATTTTTGTCCAATCCGGGTGCGAAAGCAGCATATGTTTAAACGCCTGCGTGCCTATACCTTTTCCTTGGTATTCTGGCACCACACATAAGCAGCCTAAATAATATTCTCCATTTCCCTTATTTTGCACCGATATCACACCTACAGGAGTATCCTCACAAAATATTATCTCTTTTGGTATATTCTTTATAGATTGCTGCATTTGCTTTTCTGTTCTTCCATATGCAGGGCATTCGGAATATCTTATATAGTCGTCATAAAATGATTTATTATAAATCTGTATCAATAGTAAACTATCATCTTCCTGTGCTTTTACATATTCTAGTCTCATGCTTCCCCCAATTTTTAATTATACATTGCTCAAGATCGTATGCTGGTTTCTTCAAAATTCATCCCCGCTTCCTTTGCAAAAGAACGTATTATCGAAGGACCAGCAGCAATATAAGCGTTACGAACAGAGATTGGTAAACGCAATAAGAAATCACCAGGCTCAAGGTTGAGTATACCCTTAAACCCAATTTCTTTTAGCGTGGTAAAAACTTGAAGAAAATCTATGATACCAGTGCCTGGGAAAAAATGCTGGTCAGATAAAACTGACTGTCCCGCGCATGGTTCAATTGAACCAAGATTATCATTTAGGTGAAGAACACGTAGTTTATTGCCAAAGGACCGAATCATATCCATAATATCTAATGACATTATATTCGCATGTCCTGTGTCTAAGCATATGCCTACCGATTTATCATCAATCGCTTCTGTTAGTTCAAGCAAATCGGAGGCTGTAGAAAATGGCGGGTGATATGGTTGGGAACGCCGGTCAAAAGTGTTTTCTAAATCTATATGTATTCCATACCTTTTTGCGGGTATAAGTAATTCTTTGAACCACCGGGTATTATAATCAAATAATCTCTCACGTATTTTCATGGTATCTACGATTGAACGGTAAAAAACCGGATGAAAAACCAACTCTTTACACTCAAGTATTGCACAAGCCTCGATATTTCTATGTATGATTTCACCAGGAGGTTCATATGCTAGATCAGTAGCAGCAAATAGTCCAAATAGCGCATGAATCTGCCCAACAATCAGACCTGCTTCCTTTGTCGCCAGCCGAACCTTTTTTATCCATTCTTTCCAAGCCGAAGATAACATAGGACCATTGGCCTGACAAAAATCATACAGATTAAAGTCAACACTATCATAGCCTGCGTTTTTTATTCGCTTCATACACTCTGTTATAGAGATATCGGTGTAACTGCTGGAAGATATTCCAATCATCATATTTAAATCCACTATCCTTTCGTCAAATGATCTGATTTCCTTTTTATAATCACTATTCACATAAATTGTATGCGATGAAACACGTATTGAAACACAGTATCATTCATCAAACTCACCATTCTTTGGGATATAGTCTCCTGTTACCTCAATGATATTACCATCCGGGTCAGTCATTTGGAAATAGTAATACGGGTTGACATTGCAGATATATTTTATATTACTGATATTCTCAGAGAGATTTAACCCTTTTACTCTTTCATGCTCTTTCCGTAAATCTTCATCCCAAAAGTTCAAAACAAATTTGTGTGTGTTAGGCGCAAGTGCAATATCTTTCATATCATCAAATGAATCAGTATAATCGCCCTTATGAACAACCTTGTCAGGATGGTCGTTATCAAAATGACCATTCATAATAGAAATATTATGACCTTCAAAAACAAATTGAGCAAATCTGCTCATATTCATGCTTGTTACGGACATCTCAAGTAATTTTTCATAGAAAGCAATTGATTTTTCAAAATTATTTACTATCAAATATATCGAACCCAAATGCATGACATTACCCCCACTTGATTTAATTTTAAGTAAAAAACGCTCGCCAACTTACTGCTCAAAAATTGAAATTAATCAGTTGGTCTTACATAACCCTTTATTATTATAAGCATTTTCATATGTAAAACTTTACTCGTCATACAAAAAAATTTCCGTCTAACCTTGTTTTATAACAATGAACCCATACCGGTATATAACCGGCTCTGACTGCTACATGCATTGACAATACATTACTGTCTGATGTGAAATAATATGGAATGTAACCCCTGCTTAATATTTCAAGTGTCAGCATATTTACAAGCGCAGCGGCAAGTCCTTTACCTCGGTACGGATATAAAATATCTACCCCGATTGACCACATAGTTTTGCAATCGGCACTGGCTCCTGCCATTCCTACGATCTCGCCATTATATCTAACCAAGGCAACTAACATTTCTGGATTCGGAGATTCTGCATCATAGTGCAAAGCATAGTTAAAACCCTCTATTTTATGCAACTTACCTATATCATTTCTTTCTATCAGCTCATATTCAAACCCATTTGGTTTTCTTAACGAGTCGATCTTATCAATATCAGGCAAAAAGTAAGGGTAAATACCATAGACAAATGGCATCCAAAACACTTCATCACGTGTTTTGCCCTTAAGTAGTTCACGAACAAAAGGCAAAATATCTGCAGATGCGTTTATGACCACACTGCTTCCCATTGAAATCATTTCAAGACGTGGTGTTAACCATGGAAATGGGCGCCTGCCCTCGTTTTTTCTTGCTTCCGAAAAAATCAAACCATCTTTTTGAAAATCCTCAGGCGCGCAGTTATAGTCAATGGCAAGCTGGTTATATACGCATTCCATCATATTTTTTTTACTTATCATTTCAACCTCTATTCTTGCACACGCTCTTTGTGCATATCAAGTTTGTTATGCGCAAGCACAAACTTGCGGTTGAAAATTTATTTTTCAACCTAAATCCCATCTGTGCGCTTAGGCGCACATATAAATCAAGATGTTGAAAAATTGTATTTCGTTTTTCAACCTAATCCTCCGGGAAATAAATTATCAGTGTTCACATTTTATAACGATAACGAAGTAAAATGATTTTGTGTAATTATACTTTTCGATACATTATTTCCAGGTTATCATTTTCCTTCAGCCACTCTAACACATGATTTATTAATTATGTTTATCCCACTCTCAATATTGCTGTGATATTACATCTAAATTATGTCATCGTATAAAATTCACTTCTTGTAATAGAATACACGCTTGTCTTTGTATTTTCCTCGTTTGCATATTGCTCACGCAATGTCATCCCCATCTTTTCAGCTACTTTTATTGATGGAATATTTGTCCACTTTTGATAAGAAAATATCTCATCAAATTCCTTATTTTCAAAAGCATACCTCAAACAGGCTTTTGCTGCCTGTGAAGCATACCCTTTACACCAAAACCGCTTATCAATATGGTAGCCGATTTCAGGGAACAACTTGCCATCACCATGAATATTCTGCATGGTAATTCCGCAATCTCCAATGAACTGATTTGTTTCCTTTAAAATAACTGCCCATAATCCAAAGCCATATCTGCTATAGTTATCAAGATTCCAATCAATCCAACTTCTTGTTTTTTCCATATCAAATACTCTTGGGTAATATTGCATTGTTTCTTGATCTGATAATATTTGATGCAAAGACTGAAAATCATTCATCGTTAGTTCTCTTAGATTAAGCTGTTCTGTTTCTATTATATAATTTTCCATTGTTTCTTCCTTCCATAATTTCGAATTTGGGCACTTTATAATAGAATCTTTCATTCGCATTTACTTTTTATAACGAATCTATACTTAAATAATACCGCAATACTCAGATTATATCTACCTTTTAATTCCAATTTTATCAACTATCAATATTCAGTTTTCAATGTACTTACTTAATCCTAAGTTTCGTGCTGAATAAAACCTATCAACCTTATTTTGACAGTTGATAGGCGTATAGCTTATTTCTTATTCAATTTATTTAATACATTATTAAAAATATTGCAAAGTAACAACTTCAGACTATGCTAGTGGCCCTACTCCATAAAAGCATTATTACAACCATTTTGCATATAAACATGAATCTTTTTTTGTATTCAGCCTTTTGAAAATTTCGAGCATTTCATCCTCTTGGTAGTATTCCCTTACTTCAAAATTAATCAATATATGCTCCTGATATACTGATTTAAAAAATCCTTCCGCTCTTAATTGTTCTATAGATTTTATCAAAGCATCAAAAAAGTCCTCTCTGAATTGAAGAAATTCATCGCTGTAATTGAAGTCTTGATCAGAAATAACATTTTCATTTTCAATAATATACTCCAAAACAATTTTGTTGCATTCCGGAAAGTCATTTTCTGAAATAGAATGGTCATTCCATTCATCTGAGCAATACTTGTAATATAGCTCACCGGAATCCGTAGTGGTATAGCAATAGCCTTCGGCTTCAAACTCATCAGTTGTATTTCCGTTAAAAGAAATACAATAGGACTTTGGATGATTTATAGCTATGTAGTCTGGAACGCATATTGTGAAAATATATGGTTTTTTATCTTTATACTTTTCAATAAATTGTGTAAATATAGATTTTATCTCCTTTATAAAAACCTCTTTTAATCTGTCAAAAGGAAACGAGTTCATTGTTAATTCCTCCTATTATATTATAATATTAATAATCTGTAATGCACATTTCATAATATTCAGTTTTCAATGTACTTGACATAAATCATTCGGATGTAAATATACTACTCCTTTTCCGGTTTTAATAGCATATTCAATCTCAGATTTAGTGCTTTCGCCAATATATCCGTCAACGTTAATTACATAGATTTCATCAGCCATATCGATTTTCCTTTTATGCATATCATCAAGCATTCTCTTGGTTTCACTATCCAATACTTCGTTATCACCAGAATGTCCGAATAGACCAACCGAAATTACTATATTTCCATCTAAAGTTAATTCTTTCTGCATCTTTAAAAACTGATCTTTAAATCTTGTACTACCGCATAACGTAATTACTCTGTATCCACCTACCATATTACATCCCTTTCCGCTATTCCGTTACATAATAATTTACTCAATTAAATTGATATTAATTTGCAGTTATTCCTCATTAATATTATTACCTTGGCGGATCACATTTGCTGCATGGTCCATACCCTGTATCAACAGCATTATCCAAACTTATTGGTATTTGACTTTTTCTTAAGTATTGACACCCATCTCTGTGATATTTTTCGCCAGTCTTTGTAACGTATACGGTTATCTCTTTGGTTTCCGGTTCATCAATTTCTTGTTTCGGTATAGGTGTTACTGTTGCTGTTGGCTTAGATTTAGCTGTAGATTTTGGAGTCGTTGTTGACTTAGATTTAGTTGTCGTTTTTGGTGTCGTTGCTGACTTAGATTTAGCTCCAGGTGTTGGTTTCGTTGCTGTCTTAGGTTTAGCTGCAGGTGTTGGCGTCGTTGTTGGCTTAGGTTTAGTCTTAGATGTTGAAGTAACTGTTGCTTTTTTAATTGCTGCTTCAAGATTTTTAAGATCTGGTTTTTTATCAAACGTAATCTTTTTCCCATCTGAAGAAGCGACAATCGTCCCCATTTCATCCGTCCGGTACAGTTCCATTTCTCTATCCAATACTTTTATCAAAGTATCTCTAGCTGGTAGTTCTTGTTTATTGCTTTCTCCTACACTAATGATTGCAGATGCCGCACCAACCGCATCTATAAATTTGTAACTACTACAAAGCGAAGATCCATGTTGTCCTAATTTTATAACATCAGCGTTTATATCTAAATCATTCTTTAATATTTCATTTTCGGATAAATCCTCAGCATCTCCGGTTAAAAGAAATGAAGTTTTACCATAGGTCAGTTTAATTACAACAGAATAATTATCTAAATCTTTATATTTATTGCTGTTAGGTGCCAGAATAATGAATTTCGCGCTACCCAATTTATATTCCGTACCAACAACAGGTTTCGTTATTTTCAGCTTTTTATCTGTAATAGCGTCCTGAACCTCGTTAAAGGTTTGCGTATCGGCTTTAATATCAGGCATAATTAACTTATCAATTGGAAATGAGTTAATAACATTATCTAGTCCCCCAATGTGATCCTTGTGGGGATGCGTACCTATAACATATTTTAACTCACTAACACCTTGAGCCTTAAGATAATCAACAACAGCAGCTCCATTCTTGTTTTCACCGGCATCAATAAGCATAAACTGTTCGTTTACATTAATAAGTATGGAATCTCCCTGTCCAACATCTAAAAAATGAACCGTCAGCTTTCCACTGGCATTATCTTTACTATCATTATTACTTTCTACTGTTTGTGAGGATTCGGTTTCATTATTAGCTGTATCAGGATTAACAAGCTTTTTTGAATTATTTTCGATTGATTTATTCACAACTTCTGCCGAAGATGGATTAGCCTTATCTGCATCAATTGATCCTGTTACATTAGAATTATTATTTTGCTGTGAAATTCCAGTAACTGAACTTGGCGTAAGTGCAATGAAAACGATTATTAATATCGAACCAAATAGTGCACGTTTCGTTTTTGAAGGCTTTATGCCTAACTTTTCAAGCAAATTCAATAAGGGAGGAAAAATTAAAAATCCAAACATTAAAAACTGAATAGCTGGAAAATAATTAGTTAACAAGAAACTATAAAATCCGGCCAGGATAAATAACACTGAGAAAATATACATCATTCTAGTTATAAATTGCTTTATCATACCCAATTCCCCTTTGTATTTTTACCTTTTTAACATTAAATTAACATTAAAATAATTACTATTATATTGCGATATTTTTATCATGTAATAAATTAAACAATTTATTCCATAAAAACTACCAACCGTTAACAGCATATCACAGTTGGTAGTTGATAGCTTATTAAAGGAGATTCTACTAGAAAGATGAAAACCACCAGAATGGAAATTTTCTGTCAAAATCATGTCAGCGGTCAAATTTTTCACTTCTTTCCACCTTGAAATTTCTTAAAGATACTCATTATTATACCATACATCAATTTCATCGAATTTAGGCTTATCTTCAAGATTGATAAATTTATTCAAAATATTATCATCCACATAATAATCTTCAGATATTCCTTTTTCAACTTCTCTATTTCTTTTCTCAATATATTTCATCCATAGGTCTTCATTGATATCTATGTAATGCCATTCCGGTATTATATTATGATCACTAAAATATCTGTTTGCTTCTTCTCTATAATGCCTTTGCCAAAAACCAGCATCAATTATTACATTAATTCCTGTCGAATATATTTCGATAGCCTTTTTATAAAAATAATTCAACGTTTGTTGTAAAACATCTTCATGTCTATATCCAAGAAACTCTCCACAAATAGTTTTGATAAGTTCATCCGGATTTAGACGAATTGCTTTTTGCTCGAACATAAGTTTTCTAGAATATGTTGATTTACCAACACATATTTTCCCACATATGAGCATTATTTTCGCCATCTTTTTTCCTCCACAATATGCAGTTCCGATGTATTAAAAGAAATTTACTTTCATCCCAATCTATAACGAGAGATTCAACCAAATATAATTGATTTATTATTCTTCAGAATTACATCACCAATCATAAACTTCTATTCATGTTTATAAAACATTCCATTATCAATCCTCATTTCTTCTTTGCCAAATATAACACACATAGATATGGCCGAATAATTTTTCCATCAAACTTACTGGCATGTTCTACTATTTCTGCATGTGCATTTTGTTTTACTTCTTCCGGTAATTGTAAAAATCGATTTCCGGTGAGCATAAACCCATAATACTCTTCAGCCGTATATTCCTGTATCCATATGTGCTTATATACTGTTGGTGCTTCAAACAATCCACTATCTTCTATAGCTTTGACAATGGAATGTATTCTGATTTTAGATTGTTCTTCACTAACGAAATCGGCAAAGCCGCCATACTTTTTTGATATTTTAAGTAATTCGTTATCAGCCGCATTATCATATGTAATGTACATATTCCAAAAAGGAGCCAAATATCCATTTTTATGCAACATTTCAGCACATTTTTCATAACCAATAGGTTGAGGCAGCCAATGAAATGCTTGTGCAGAAAAGATAAGATCATATTTTTCATCATTTTGCTCTAATTCTTCAAATCTTTTGCATTCAAAACTTACGTTTGGATAATCTGAAAACTTTACCTTACCATTTTTCACCAGATTCTCACCTGGTTCAATACATCTGATGCTAAATCCATAATCTTTTAGATACTCCGTTGCTTTACCGCTTCCAGCTCCTATTTCCAATGTTTTTGAATCCTTATTTAAGTTCGTATGCCTTACCATTGCCTCGATAATTTCATCCGGATAACCAGGTCTGAATTTATCATAATATTCGGCAGCCTTGTCAAACATTTCGCTTTCTTTTTTTGCATCAAACTCCATAATTACCCTCCTGTATTATCTTAATACTATTTTGGTTCGTAGTATAGGCCAAACTTTTTAATGCATGATACTTCCTTTAATTTCTTTTCTGTATTATTATTTTTATTTCGTTATCCATTTCCTGAATCACGATTGCTCTTGCATTAACATGAATCATTTATAAACCCTCCGAGCCCATAAATTTTACTAATCATCATTTTATAGTAACAACGAGTTATATTCCATCAATACTTTCCTTTCTATATAATATAAGATGAAAATGTTTCTTTTGCTATTATAGCAGACTCTATGGGCCTAACCTCAAAATTAACATATGTATTATCATTTTGTATAAAATCATGAAACAAAGTAAAATCGACTATACCGGTGCCAGGAATCTGATGTGAACCAAACGGTTCATTTATATCATGAATATGTAACTCACGAATATAGTCCTTATATTCTTTGTAGAAATCGAAAACTTCTTTATTTATTTGAAAATTCCTCGTATACATCTTAGCGGTATCTAGTGTTAAGTATAACGCGAAGCCATTGTTTATTAATCTTTTTGCTACCTCGATGGTAAGAGAATTAAAATTATAATTTTCTAAGCAAATCATTGTATCGGATTCATTTGCAATTAATTCCTTCAAATTATCATATAATATGTTCTCATAATAACTTTTGTAAATTGAGGAATATTCATCAATTTTTGCGCCGCTTTTTTTAAACATCGGAAATGCACCTGCATGTATTGTAATATGTCTTGCTTCAAGAATATTTGCCTTTTCTATCATCATTTTAAACTGTTTTAATACGCCGTCTCGTATGAAAGGATAATCACAGTACAAGCTCACATTATCACCAGGAGCATGAAAGGTAATCACAACATCCCTTTCTCTTGCATAATTACGAATTTTACTCATCTCATCAATTGCTAAACCATCCAGAAAAAATTTAGGAATACTCAAATCAAATTGAACAAATTCGAAGCCATTTGTATATGCATTCTCTATTCCTTCAAAATAATTATTCTCATAAACTGCATGATATCCTGTTATCATGTCTCATCCCCCTAATTAACGAACATTAAAGCCGTAATTTTATAACTACAGTAGATCAATTTTTCTATAGCATAATAGGCCTTATTACCTCTGTCATTTATTCCGTTTCTATCATCTAACTACAATCAGCTATCAATGCCACTAATAATCCGAATCCTAATGTAAAACTACAAATTATCTATCATTACTGCTATTAATAATTAGTAGCAGTTAACTACATCTTAATATTCCCAGAACCATAACCATTTAGAAAAGTTT
>JAEZSL010000213.1 GCA_023443925.1 Bacillota bacterium
ATAACAGATATTACGTATAACGTAGGATTTAATGATTTGAGTTATTTTATAAAGTCCTTTAAAAAATATAAGGGAATTACTCCCGCTAAATACAGAAAATTAAACACGGTTATGTAAAAAATCCTTAACTTCCAGAAGTGAATCAAATTTACCATAAAGCAATTTTTTGATTTCCTCATCCGGCTGAATCAAATCTGGTACCATAACCGGCTTCATCCCGGCACCAAAAGCGGATTTAAGGCCATTGGGTGAATCTTCTACGGCAATGCAGCATTCTGGGGAAGATCCCAGTTCATCACAGGCTTTTAAATAGATCTCCGGGTCCGGCTTTCCTTTCGTTACCATATCACCGGTAACAACCGCCTGAAAATAATGGGCAATCCCAGCCCTTTCCAGATATTTCAGTACATTTGTCTTATTGGTTGAGGACGCCAGGGCTATCTTGTAATTATTATCCTGGAGGAAATGGAGCAATTCCACAACACCAGGTTTCATTGGCAGGCCTTCCGATTCTATAATCTTATGAAATAAAAGATTTGAGCGTTCTCTGAAATCCTCATAATCGAAATCACTGCCGTACTGTTTTAAGAAAACTTCTTTCGTATCCCTGGAATTTAAGCCAACACAGGCCGTAATGGCATAATCAATATCTTTAAGGCCAATTTCCTTTCCCACCTGACTCCAGACTAAAGAACACACTCTTTCCGTGTCAAAAAGGACACCGTCCATATCAAATACAACACTTTCTATCATTTTGAACCTCCATTATCTTCCTTTGTATTTTCTCTGCCGTATCGTACACGGCCACATAACTTCCAGTGTCAGCAGTCTATAACGGAATACACCGCTTTCTTCCAGGCAAGTACCCTGCTCTTCGCCAAACCCTGAAAAAGGATATACGGCCAGTATCCGAAAAATAAGTAACCTATAGCATATTGTATATACATAATTAAAAAAGAGGTAATAGGGGCTAAGGATATTGGATACGAAAGCGAAAAGAAAGGTCGCTTCCGTAGGTTTAATTTTACGAATCAAAATATACAACCAGATCCCCCCATATATCACTTTTGCTTTTATGTTATCAGATAATATCCTTTAAATCAAGAATATTAAATACCGGACATGCTATAACCATTACAGCTCAGCCTTCTGAATTGTAATATATTATTCACAAAATATAAAAATTCTGCATATTTTTGCACGTATAAACTCGGGTTTTCTGTGACTTTCGCTCCACACGCAGAAATACCTCGCGGTATCCATGGGTAAACTGTAACCTAAAATCTCACTGCTGTTTCCGGTATGAATTACATTCAGGATAGCAGAAATTGTGTCACATAAATATATATATGCATAGAGGAAGATGATTGCAATTTACGGAGTTTATCCCTGTTTGCAATCATCTTCCCCTATATCACTCTCTGTAGTATTTATCCGACATAATTTTCCGGATAAACCAAATTCAAAAAGGCCCAGCCGCAATCTTAGATCCAGTACTCTAACGGCCCGTAGCCGGCAGGATGTGGATTATACTTTTTAATAATTCACACTATCCTAAATTTAATTATTTTGGAAGATCCGCAAGTGTTGGTGCTACGGAGTTGGCAAAATTATAATTATTCAATGCATCCCAGTTAATGGACCAGTTCATGGCTCCCCGCAGTGACGGATAAGTCCTTGGCGGAACGTAACTGCCGCCGGAAGCTCCCTTTGCAAGGATATTGAGGGCACTGTTCACTACGGAAGGTGCCACATAACCGCTTCCTGCTCCTCTCGGCGAAGCCGGCAGGCCAAGACCGACCTGATCCGGTTCCAGTCCGTTTTCCAACTGAATGGCTGCTAGAGCCGTAATAAAATCTACCGTTCCCTGGGAATATACCTTACCGTCCTGACCCAGCATGGAGCCGGAGTTATAAAACTGGGTATTCACCAGGGTCAGGATATCCTTAATGTCCAGTGCCAGCTTGAAATAGCCGGAATTCACATTCTGCATATCCAGCGTCTGGGGCGCCATGGTAATAATCAAACCAGATCCTGCCTTATCTGAAAGCTGTCTCAGGGCAGAAGCCATATAGGTCGGATTAATTCCGTTCTCCAGATCGATATCAACACCGGCAAAGCCGTACTCCTGCATAAGTCCAAATACACTGTCGGCAAAATTCTTAGCTGCCTCCGCACTGTTTACCTGGACGGAGCCTCGTTCACCGCCTACGGATATAATAACCTTCTGTCCTTTTTGTTCCGCTGCAGCGATATCTGCAATAAACTGCGCTTTCGTATATCCGCCAAGCCTGGAGGACAGGGTGGAATCAAGGGTAAAGCTTACCGCACCCGGTTGTGAAGCAGCATCTGCAAATGCAACGGCTATCAGATTATAGGTGGCAGGAACATCACTGATTTTCAGGCAGGTGGCACCGTTATCAAAATTCTGCCAGTATCCCGTAAGAATATGCGCCGGGAGCTCTGCAACCGGTCCCTGCCGGAATGTATAGGTCGCAGATGCCGTATCGGAAGCTGTCATATCTCCCTTGAAGGCTTTTGCTTTTACTGTAGTAACCGTGTCGACCCCGATCGGTCCGGTATAAGCCCGGGAGGATGCTGTCGGTTCCGTACCGTCCGTAGTATAGCGGATATCTGCTCCTTGTGTTTCACAAGAAATGGTTACTTCAACTGCCTCCGTATATACACCGCCGGCCGGTTGAAATTTTGGTGTGGCAACTTTATTAATCGGTGTGACGGGACCGGTATACTCCCCCCACAGGGCGGGAACATAGGGCGGTTCCCAGCCGGTCAGTGAAGTATGGGCCTGGATGCACTCATAATTCTTTCCGCCGTAGGATACCAGATCTCCCTTACGGTAGGCGGTATTGGGTGCCCAGGGAGTGACCGCCGGCTGTTCTGGCTGTTCTGCCTCAGCTTCAATGGAATAGACAGCGGTTGCTGTTGCCGATGCTGTCAAACCATTCTTATATGCTTTCGTTTTAATTGTGGTAGTGGAATCCACTCCGATTGGCTGACCGTATACGGCAGAAGCTTCTGTCGGTTCCGTACCGTCTGTTGTATAGCGTATGGCTGCTCCGTCGGTTGCACACTGAATCGTTACGCTAACTTCCTCAGCATATACCCCTTCTGCCGGAGTAAACTCCGGGGTAGCAGTCTTGTCTGCCGGTAAGGCAGAACCCGTATATTCTTTCCAAAGTGCGGGAACATAGGGCGGCTCCCAGCCGGTCAGTGACGTGTGGGTCTGGACGCACTCGTAGTTCTTTCCGCCGTAGGATACTAAATCTCCCTGGCGGTAGCTGGTGTTCGGTGCCCACGGTGTGATTCCCGGCTGTTCCGGTTCATTTTTTATGGTATAAACGGCCGTTACGGTTGCCGAAGCCGTCAAACCTTCTTTAAATGCCTTTGCCTTAATTGTAGTAGTGGAATTCACCCGGATGGCACCGGTGTATACCTGCGAGGAAGCGGTTGGTTCACTGGCGTCCGTTGTATAGCGGATAACCGCGTTTTCCGTTGCACTGGTAAGTGTTACATTCTGAGCTGCGGTATAGGTTCCGCCAGCCGGACTGAACACAGGTTCCGCTGCCGTATTTTCCGAAACTATGGTGTAAACGGCAGTTGATGTTGCCGAATCTGTCAGTCCGCTCTTAAATGCCTTTGCTTTTAACGTTGTAGTCTTGTCCACGGTAATTGGAGTGCTGTATGCCTTTGATGTGGAAACAGGCTCCGTACCGTCTGTGGTATAACGGATAACCGCCCCTTGTGTGGCGGAGGTAATCGTTACGGCCTGGGCAGCCGTGTATCTTCCACCGGCAGGATTGAACACAGGCGCTGCAACAGATGGATTATTGCTGATCAGTTTATCATGTGCCAGGCCGGTCATTTCAAAGTTATCGGTATCACCGGTTATTTCCCAGATAATCAGGCCGCCATAACCGTTGCTGTTAATAAAATCACATCTGGCGGAAAGTGAGATCATGTCTTCATAAGATAACAGTATTCCTGCACTTTTATTGTACAGCCATGGTGTTTTTGCATAAGTATCGTCACGGTATTTTGTGTAGCCTCCGGTATTCTCCATCTGCTTTAGTGTAAAGTAAGGATATTGACCGCCCGGAGAATTGGGATTATCCCAGGTTCCCGTAGCCGCAC
>JAEZSL010000321.1 GCA_023443925.1 Bacillota bacterium
TCAAATCCTCCTTGTTCATTAGGAGGAATCCACTAACCACCTTTACCATAGCATATTTTGTGCAAGACTAAAATCATCAAACACGAATTTACCCTTGCAATCACGAATTTAACTATTCATTTTACAACATTTACGTAAAAAAAGCTTGACTTGGAGTTAACTCCAAGGAGTACTCTGTTATTACAGCTGATTTTACATATCAGCAGGCTGATGAGAATAATTGATAACGGAGGAAAAGAAAATGACTAAAAAATTGGGTTTTGGCTGCATGAGACTGCCTATGATACAGGATGATGATCCTACCAGTATCGATTTCCAGCAGTTTAATCAGATGGTTGATACATTCCTTGAAAAAGGATTTACTTATTTTGATACGGCATATATGTATCATAATTATATGAGTGAGACGGCAGTAAGGGAAGCTCTGGTTAAACGGCATCCAAGAGAAGCTTATACCATTGCTACAAAATTACCCATTGTATTTTTAAAGACTCCGGAAGATATGGAAAGGCTGTTTCTTGAACAGCTTCAAAAAGTCGGAGTAGATTATTTCGACTATTATATGCTTCATAATTTGGGGGTCGAGCACTACGAAATTGCTAAAAAGATGAATGCATTTTCGTTTATTCAGGAAAAGAAGGAAAAGGGACTGGCTAAGAAAATCGGTTTTTCCTATCATGATAAAGCAGATTTATTGGATGAAATACTCACCGCCCATCCGGAAGTGGATTTTGTACAATTGCAGATTAATTATATGGATTGGGAGAATGAAAGTATTCAATCCCGCAGATGCTATGAAACAGCGGTTAAACATGGAAAGCAGATCATCGTTATGGAACCTGTCAAGGGGGGAACTCTTGCAGCTGTGCCGGAAGCGGCAGAGAAGGTGCTAAAAGAACAGCATCCCAAGCTGTCGGTTGCTTCCTGGGCCATCAGGTATGCTGCCAGTCTCGACCAGGTTATGATGGTTTTAAGCGGTATGTCTGATATGGAACAACTGTTGGACAATACCGGCTACATGCAGGATTTTAAACCTCTTACCAAGACGGAATCAGCTGCAATAGAAGAAGTTGTAGAAATAATAAATGATTCAATTGCTATTCCTTGTACGGCTTGTTTATACTGCATGGAAGGATGTCCTAAAAATATAGCCATCCCGAACTATTTTGCCCTGTATAATGGGAAAATGCAGGAGGCAGAAGGAAGAATGACAATACACAGTGTTTATTACCATAATTACACCAGAACCTATGGAAAGGCATCGGACTGCATTAACTGTAAAAAATGTGAAAGAAACTGTCCGCAGCATATTAAAATTGCGGATTGGATGAAAGAAGTAGCGGCTGCCTTTGAAAGCTGATAAATAAGGGAGGAACCATGACTATTACAGAAGTAAGCCAAAAATATGAGTTATCAGCGGATACCTTGCGTTATTATGAAAGAATCGGATTAATACCACCGGTGCCGCGTAATAGCAGCGGAATCAGAGATTATACCCAAGAGGACTGCAACTGGGTACAATTCATCAAATGTATGAGAGGTGCAGGATTATCTATTGAAATATTAGTGGAATATGTAAGTCTCTTTCAGCAGGGTAATGCTACCATACAAACCAGAAAGTCACTATTGGTTGAACAACGCAGGCAGCTTGCGGAAAGGATTGGGTTAATGCAGGAGACTCTGGAGCGGCTAGATAAAAAAATTGATGGTTATGAAGAGAGAGTATTGGTTAGTGAACAAAAGCTAAAAAATAAGATAAGTAAGAAATAAGATAAGTAAGAAATAAGATAAGTAAAAAACAAGATATAAGCAAGAAATTAGATAAGTAAGAAATAATCAATATTGGTTGAAATGTCATAGCGTAGTAAAACCTTCGGTATAAATGCCGGAGGTTTTCTTTACATACAGGAAGCTCCCGGCTGCAACTGGTTTCCTTTTGCGCCAGGACTACTGCTATACGAATAATTTTATTATAGCTGGAAATTGTTTGCCCCGTTTATTCCTCACAATAAAGTTTATTCGGTTACTTTAACAGTGCACTTTACCTTTGTGCCATCCTCGCTGGCATAAACATAAGCAGTGCCTTTTTTTAATGCTGTGATTTTACCGTCGGAGGTGACAGTCAGAACATTGGTGTTGCTGGTTGACCATGTCGGCTGATTTTTTGAAGAGACGGAAGCCGAAAGCTGGGCGGCGCCTCCTGTTTTTAAAGTAAGTTCCTCCTGACTTAAAGTAATATCCGGTTTTCGTACAGTTACGGTACAGTTTTTGACAACGCCGTCTATAACAGCACTTATGATGGCGGTACCGTTTTTTATTCCGGTTACCGTACCTGTTTCGTCAACAACAGCTACACTTTTTTTATTGGTTTTCCAGACCGGTGCGATACCGGAAGAGACGGAAGCAGTAAGTTGTACGGTATGATTCCGGAATAAATCCACGGAGGTCTTATTTAACTTTACCACCGGGGATTTTACTTTCACTTTGCAGGTTACGGTAGTGTCATCTGCTTTTGCGGTAATCATGGTTTCACCGGGCTTTAAACCGGTAACAGTTCCGTTATCGTCTATGGCTGCTATACTTTTTTTACTGCTTTTCCAGGTTATTTTGGAACCGTTGGAAGACTTAGCAGACAACTTTATAGTTTCACCGTGTTCAATGGATGCACTGGCAGAACTGAGTGTCAGTTGGGTTTTATTTACGGTAACAAGGCAGGAAGCTTCCGCTTTACTGATTTTAGCCGTGATTTTAACTGTTCCGGATTTTTTTGCGGTTACAACTCCATAGGTATTTACAGATGCAATTTTGGAATCACTGCTTTTCCAGGAAGCCATTTTGCCATTCGAAGTGATAGCCAGCAAATAGATTTCATTTCCTATATCCGCTGTGGCCGTATATTGCGATAAAATGACAAAGGCAAAGGTATCGGAGGAGCCGGCCAATACCGTAGGAGTAGGAATCGTTGTAATTAATAAAGGAATACATAATAAGATGGAAACAATGAATTTTTTAAGGTGGGACATTAGAATCCTCCATTCATGGAATGTGAGGAATAAAACTGGCGGAAGGCCCGGGACAAACTATCCTTATTTTACCATATAAATTTATGGCTGTAAATTACACTTGTATCGGAGTTTTTCATAATAATTAACAGGATTTTTATATAAAATAACAAATGTAGATTACGATGCAT
>JAEZSL010000326.1 GCA_023443925.1 Bacillota bacterium
AGCCCATTCAGCTAAAACCTCATACCGCATTCCACCACCTGCGGCTCTCTGTAATGTCATGTTAAAGCTTACTATTCTTTCTCAACGGTTTTCTCTTATTAGTAAATACATCATAATATGTTATTCCGGTTTTGTCAATATGGAAATTCCGATAACCGCTCTGAAAGTTTCAATAAGGCCATAATAAGAAATTAGTATCCCAAGAGCGGTTTGAAATCAATTCAAAACCGCTCCCTTTCTTACAGCAACTGTTTTTGGCCAGTGTACCGGTTAATTAATATCCATCTTCTCAATATTTCGATAGGAGAAAATTGCAACAAACACCCCGATGGCACATAATAACACCGGTATAACCGTAACGGAATAAAGTGTTGTTCCCGGATTGCCAAATGATCCGTTAATCAGAAACGATATTATCACGGAGGCAATTATTGTTGTCGATGTGGATTTCTTCTTCATCCCAAAGAACAGCGGAATTAAACTAAGACCGGATGTAATAAGAGCACTATATAAGATAGCAGAAAACCTGATTGTAATATCACTATAAATAACTCCCGCTGGTATAACAGGAATAATACTGACTAAAATCCTTAAACCTAATGTAATTAATACATTCTCCAAAATGATAGCGGTAAATATAATTAACCATGTAATTAATAATTTAGCTCCCATTATTTTCTTTCTGGGTATAGGATAGGTAAACATGATTTTTATAGTAGAATTCTTAAATTCACTGATAATCAAACTGGATATGAGAACTCCTGCGAATATTGTAAATGTAACCCGTATAAATACATCTCCAATTTCCAGCAACTCCTGTCCTGAGGTTATGAGTACCTCCTCATCCACATCGATCAGTCCAATTAAGGCAGTCAAAGAAAGTATTGACGCCGTAATAATTATGAAACTAATTCCGTATCTCCATATATTAAACTTTTTAAACTCCAGCTTCATTAATGAAATCATTGTTGTATTCCTCCGTTAATCAAATTCATAAAATAATCCTCCAGATTATCACTTTTGCTCGTAACTCCATACACATTAACACCCGAAAGTACCAATTCTCTGCATAAGTTCTTCTGTGATATATTTTCATCATAGATACGGATACCATTATCTGATATCACTTTAAAATTATTTGTCCGGAAATGAGAATCCAAAATGGTAACCGCTTTCTTCAGATCATCTACCTGGATCTCAATATATTGAAGGTTTTCTTTCCGTACATCCTTCATGGTAACCTCTTTTATTATTTTTCCGTTATTAATAATTCCGATTTCATCTGCTATTTGTTCAATTTCCGTAATTATATGACTTGAGATTAATATGGTTGTATTATACTGTTTCTTTATTTTCAGAAATAACTCACGCATTTCTTTTATTCCCATAGGATCCAGTCCATTAATGGGTTCATCTAAAATCAGCAGTTCCGGTTTCGTAATCAATGCACGGGCTATACCCAGTCTTTGCTTCATACCTAGGGAAAATTCTGCCACCGGCTTGGAGCCTATTTTATCCAGATGGACTAACTTTAGCACCTCATTAATTTCATTATAATCATAAAACCCCATATACTCACAGTGTAATCTCAAATTTTCCATTACCGAAAACTTATCATAAAATATCGGATATTCAATAATATTTCCGATTCTTTTTAAGTAGGAACAGGAGGATAGATTCAAAGTTTCCCCGAATACTTCGATAACTCCTGATGTAGGCTTTACTAAATTTAAAAGCATCTTCATAATTGTTGTTTTTCCCGCGCCATTGGGACCTAAAAATCCATAAATCTGTCCCCTTTTAATATCCATACTGACATTGCTTACCACTTCATTCCGGTTATATACTTTTGTAACTTCCCGTAATTTAATAATTTCATCCATAATCAGGCTCACTTTCTTAAGATTCATTTATGTCTTCCAGGTTATTATAAATGAATACGCAATTTATTTATAACAAATTTCTTACATATAAAACATTTTAATCTTACATTTATAAGTCTTTCTTTTTATTCGCAGGAGTTTAGTCCATTCATATTTTTACCTTTGAAATACATAAATACCAACAGACTTTGGTACTAACTTGTTGTAACAAGAATATTTTTTTCTTAGGAGCACCAGGAGTACCTCCCGGTAAAAAAATAATATTGAGTGAGGCACAAAAACAAGGCTTTTTAATTTCATAGAAAACAATTTTCTACGTAATAAAAATAAAGCACCGTAAAAAGTTTCCTGCTGCTTTTAACGATGCTTAATAAATGTTATGATTCATCCTGTTTTTTTAAAGAAACCGTAAATGCAGTTTCCACATAAGGTATACTTCTCAAACTGATACTGCCATTCATGGATTCAATCAGCCGTTTTGTAATGGTAAGACCTAAACCACTACCCTGATATTTTTTATTTCTCGAATCTTCCAATGTAAAGAGACGTTCAAAAACTTTGTCCTGTTTATCTTCAACGATCCCTTTCCCTTTATCAATAATTTCGATAGAACCTGAGGTTTCGTTTTCCCAGACTTTAACTTTCAGATACTTCCCCTCCGCACCGTAATGGACTGCATTCTGTATTAAGTTCCCAAGTGATCTTTTTAAAGCGGTAAAGTCCGCCTTTACTATTACCTGCTTATCCGGTATATCAAGTTCCACGAAAAAGCCTTCTGATTGCAGAACTTCATAATAATTTAGTATTTCTTCACGGCATAGTTCGCTTATATCAACTGCTTCAGATTTCAAAAGTATGTCCCCGGATTCCAATTTCATTAAATCAAAGAAAATATCTATGACCTTTAATACATCCTTGGCATTTTTTTCAATCTTACACACTTTTTCATTCATTGTTTCCCTGTCCAGTTCAGATGTATTCTGCTGCAATAATTCGGCATATCCCAATATCACAGTTAGAGGCGTCTTTAAATCATGGGATATATTGGCCAGCATCTTTTTATTCGTCTCTTCCTGGGCCTTTACCTGGAGTTCTGCATTTAATTTTTGTTCATATAAATGATTTACCTCGACTAATAGCTGTCTGACAGACGCATGTTCTGTGTTAAACATAATTTTACTCTGTGATTTATGTTTAATGGCCTCGGAGATGGTATCTTTAAGCATAATAAGTTGTTTGGACTGGCTGGTATATTTGTAGAAAATCCAAATACTTAACAATAGCAAAATTATTATGATAAGGATTAATGTGTTTATCAGCATGGAAATTCCCCCAGCCTATAACCGATACCCCAGATTGTTTTAATGTATTCCGGTTCCGAAGGGTTATTTTCTATTTTTTCCCTTAATCTTCTGATCTGAACATTTACTACATTTTCATCGTTCAAAAAGTTATCATCCCAAATCTCTCTGTATAATTGTACTTTCGTATATACCTTGCCCGGATGGGTAATAAAAAGTTTTAGAAGATTAAATTCTTTTGCGGTAAGATTTATGATTTCTCCATTCTTTTTTACAATAAAATTATTCGGCTCAATATCAATCTCACCCACGGTAATCTTTTCATTCTGATTTACCGCATTCTTTTGATATTCTGTCGTTCTTCTTATAATCGCCTTGACTCTGGCCTGTAATTCCATTACGGAAAAAGGCTTTGTGATATAATCGTCTGCCCCGAACTCAAGTCCGAGTACTTTTTCATATTCTCCGTTTTTTGCCGACAGAATCAACACGGGAACTGTACTGGTCTCTCTTATTTTCTTTAATACGCTCAAACCGTCAATTTTGGGAAGCATCAAATCCAGGATAATTAAGCTCACTTCCTGATGCTTATTAAATGTATCAAGTGCTTCTTTGCCATCGTTAGCCGTATAGATCATACACCCCGGCTGCATAAGAGCTTCTTCAATCATATCGCATATATCATTGTCGTCTTCTACAATCAAAATCGAATAATTCATCTTCCCACCCATACGTAAAAATCTAACCGCTGTTTTCTTTTTATCATAAACAAGTCTTACATGACTGTCAATAAGAATCCCTTTTATTCTTTTTTGTGAATCCCGTTCATTTTTTGTGATTTTCCTTCAATCTTCTTTTCTGAATACTTTTTTATTCTTCTTTTCTGATTTTCTATTATTCACCTTTTCTGAATTCTCTTTCAATCTTCTTTTCTGAATTTTCTTTCATTCTATTTTCTGATTCTCTTTCAATCTTCTTTTCTGAAAGCCTTGCGGTTAGAAATCACCAGAAAAACTGAATTAACGATGGACAGGATACAAAAGACCCATAATAATTTTATGGATATGTTATTGTTAATAAAGTTCATGGTTGGGTTATAAGTATCCAGTATCAGAAATACAATAAATATTCCGGCTAATATAATTATGATATGGGGCAGGATATTCTTTATTATGTTCATCTTACCTAACCTCCTTGATTATAATACAGTCGCTTACTTCTCTGCCTCCGCCGGCGGGGCGGTTTACTAAAGCATCCTGAAAGGTCATTTCAGAGGTCTTCCCGCCGTCTAAATTATAAGCCGTCTTACAGCCAAGTTTCTCAAACAGTTCAGAAAACCGGGTCAGGGTCAGGCCGTAGGAATAGCCGCTTTGGCGTCCGTCTACAACGATAAAGGCATAGTGTCCGGGTTCATAATAACCGATGGCAGTTCTTGGATTCTCTTCTCTGATATGACTGTTGATGGTAAAGTTCTGAATACTCTTGCTGTTTGCATCAAGAAGTCTCGGGCCGAAACTCCAAGCCTGGTAAGCACCTTCGGCAATCACCGCATCCACATCAAATTCCTTGGCCGTATAGGTTTTCATGGTACCGTCATAAAAGAGTACGCAAACATCCGAATCTCCGTTTTCCTTCCGGTATACTTCACCGTTTCGTATCACGACGCCTTTGCTGCCGTTTCCGTAATAGTCTCCGTTTATGGCTAAAATCGCATCAAAGGTTTTATCCATATCAAGCAGCTCCTCCGCATAACCGATGCCATAAGTATTATCAGCAAATCCGCTTTGGAGGCAGGCTATGTCGGCAAGATAAATATCTGCCACATAATAAGTCACGATGTTACCGCCCTTACCTTCCGTATACTTATTAACCTTTATTGCTATATCCGGACTGGTATAGGAATTTTCAGCGGATACAATGGTGTCTGTAAAATGCTCAGCAAATTTCAACCTCAAATCTTCCGTATTGTCCGTGTTAACCACAGTGTCCTGGCTTTGATTTGCCGTATCCGTACCATTGCCTTCGTTTGCAGTATTCTGGGGCAGCTCTGCCTCTGATTCGGTCGTGCCCGTACCGTCCGGCCCGGTAGTATCCGGATTATTTTGCCCGGTTTTTATCCCGCTGCTTTCCAGCTGTCTGGGCGTCAGATAATAAAACTGATAAAACCCGGCTGTATAAACCCCTATGATAACCAGATCTATGGCTATCAGGAGCCAGGCCGGCAGCAGCTTTTTACCTCGCTTCATAATGTCCGCTCCTCCTTTTTAAACTTTTGTTAAATATAATAAACTTCTGAACTGTAAAACTGATAACAAAGAGGAATAATTCCGTCAGCAGTTTGGCCAGTGCTTTGTTCATACCCAGATAATCATACAGGCAATAAAGAATTGCCGTATTTAAGAACAAAATCATACCGGCCAGAGCCAGGTAACCGGCCATGGTCTTAAGCCGGTTCTCCCGGCTGCGGAATATAAATGTGCTGTTCAGATAGTAATTAAATGCTCCGCTTAGTATTCTGGCAGTTATATTACCTAATATTACGGCATACTCATTGCTGTACCCAAACTGAAATAAACGCACGAACAGAAAAAAGAGAAAGTAATCCAGTAAAAAACTTACAAAGGAGGCGCCGGAAAATGCCAGCAGATTTCCATAAATCCTTATGGAATCCCGCAAGGTACGAAAATGGGAACAGGAATTCTTTTCATCATGATATATGGTGGCTATGGGAACTTCGATAATGGTTGTTCCGTTTTTGGCACAGGTTAAGAGTACATTCATTTCATATTCATACCGCTCCCCTTTTATATTGGACAGCATCGGAACCATATGGTTTGGAAATGCCCTTAAGCCGGTTTGGGTATCGGATACCCATTTGCCGCTGATGATACGGAAAACATATTTTGTTACCGTATTACCGAACAAAGAACGAAGAGGAATATTTTCTTTAAACCTTCTGACTCCCAGTACCAGCCCCGCACCTCCTTCCTTTACCACTGAGAGGAGCCTTGCCGCATCTTCGGGCCGGTGCTGCCCGTCCGCATCCAGCAATACAATACCGTCGATGTCTTTATTGCTGCTTTCTATAAAATTTAGCGCTGTCTTAATAGCCGCTCCTTTCCCTTGGTTTTTTTCATGAGTCAGCAGGATGATATCCTTTTCCAATTGTTCAAATATTTTAAGAGTCTTTTCTTCGCTTCCGTCATTCACAACTATGATCTTTTGAATACCCTGCTCCCGTAATCGGGGAACAAGATGTAACAGCATTTCATCCGGATTGTATGCCGGAATTATCGCTATATCCATGTTAACTCCTATCTGTGCGCTTAGACACACGTATAAATCAAGCGGTTGAAAAAATTGGGCCTGTAAAATTAATAGGACGTTGATTTGTAATAAAATAAATTTGCATCGACTTGGGTCACCATGATTAGTATGTGTTAATATTAAAATAGTAAGTTAAAAATTACTTAAAATTTTATAAATGATTACATATTGGCATTTACCCGCTCTCAGGGTTAATCTTTCTGAATTTGCTTTCTTGTATTAGATGAAATTATATGATATATTGAAATAAATATTTAGAACAGAAAGGACAGGTGTCGATATGAAGTTTAACTGGTGCACCCTTCAGGTAAAAGACCTGGAAGAATCTATAAAATTTTATCAGGAAGTTGTGGGTCTTACCATAGACCGCAGATTTCAGGCGGGTCCTGACACAGAAATCGCATTTTTGGGCGACGGAGAAACAAAAGTAGAATTAATTTGTAATAAAGGCACAGAATCCGTTGCAATCGGAAGCGATATATCTCTTGGCTTCCAGGCAGACTCTCTGGATAAAATTATGGAACTTCTTAAAGAAAAGAATATTCCGGTGCATGGCGGTCCCTTCCAGCCCAATCCCCATATCCGTTTTATCTATGTGCTGGATCCCAACGGTTTAAAAATCCAGTTTTCAGAGGATCTGTAAGAAAAAATCTGACATATTTTATATTTCAAGGGATTTAAGAGAATTTTCTAAGCAAAACAGGTTAAAACAACGAAGTAACCGCTTACTGCCAATAGTAAAGTAAGCGGTCACTTCGTTGTTTTAACCTGTTTTCATTGTTATTAATAACATCCCTGTATTGGATTAATTCAAAACTTTGCTCCGGAGCTTAATTCTTTATCCATGCGTTCAAGTTTCACTAAAACATTTACACTCCGGAGACATTTGTGTTTCACCGCATATGAAAGGATATCCGAATCCTGCTTCTAGCAGTTATTAAATCAGACTAAGCGCAATCCCCATTTATAAAAAATTGAATAATGAGATTTGCTTATATTCATAGCTGGATTTATAGGCAGTTATAATATCTTTCATTTTATATAAAATGCGGTTCTTTTCACATTCTTGGGCAAACAGCCGGTACAAGTCACCGGCATGGGGACTGCTGCATTGATACCGGTCACCAAACTGTTTTATATACTGCTCTTTTATCCCTGGAAAAAGCTGGTCTAATTTATCATAATAATATTCCCGCTGGTTATTCCTTAAGGTTACACCAAAAGCGGGGTATATAAACCTGGCACCATTTGCTTTCGCCAGCTGAACCAGATTCCGTACATTATCCGCAGTATCGCTGATAAAGGGAAGTACCGGCATAAATAAGATCCCGGCGAAAATACCTGCTTCTGAAAGTAACCGTATGGCTTTAAATCTCTGGGTAGAAGAGGCCGTGTTCGGTTCGATCTTTCCTGCAATAGTATCATCAGTATTGGTAATGGTTATCTTACAGATTACCGGGGAATTTTCTTTCATTACTCTTAATATATCGATATCTCTGGTAATTAAATTACTTTTTGTGGCAATAGCAGCCCCAAAGCCAAAGGCCTCCATTAATTCCAGGGCATGTCTGGTTAAACACTGTTCCTTTTCGAAGGGATTATAAGGATCACTCATAGCACCCGTGCCGATAACACCGGTTTTTACTTTCCGTCTTAACTCATCTCTGATAATTGCCAGGGCATTTTCTTTTGCTCTCACTTTATCAAAGTTCTCCACCCGGTAGCAATCACTTCGGCTGTCACAGTAAATACAGCCATGACAGCAGCCTTTATATATATTCATATTGTAATCCGTACCAAACCATGAAGTATCCTTTGTTTTGGTAACGATGGTCCTGGCAGGAATAAACTCCATAAAAAATCCTCCTTATTAATCCCGCATCCAAGGTTCTTAATCTATGTCATTCCGTACACAATCTGTTTATCACTTGTACTTTTCCAAAGCACTTTGCAGCCTGTCCTTTATAATTTTTCTAATATGTTCCGGCTCCAGGACTTCCCCATAACTGCCAAAGGACATGATATAACCGTATACCCATTCATCTTCCGGATACGAAAAAGTAACCAGAAAACTGCCGTCCTTCTTTTTCTCCACCTGATGCTCCATAAACTCATCATACACCCGATATGCCTGGGTACCTGAGATTTCCATCTTTATCTCCACCGTATTGATTTGAGGCAGATCATACTGAATTGTCTGCGTTTTTATATCCATGTTCCGGTTAAAGGTCTCATCCGTCAGCTTCAGATCCTTAATCCGGTTAAGTTTAAAGATCCTTACATCGGATTTCCTGCGGCAATAGGCTTTTAAATACCAGGTCTTATCCTTAAACCACAATTGGAGGGGTTCAACGCAACGTGTGGTTTTCTCACCATAACTGCTGTAGTAGTCAAATTCCAGGACTTTTTTCTGCAATATGGCAGTCTTAATCAAATTAAACTTTTCTTTCTGGCTAAAACTCCAGTCGGAAAAATCCACTTCGATCCAGTTATTTTGCTCCGTACCAAAGAGGTTGCTCATCTTGGAAAGTACATGGGTGAGATCCGGATAACTGGTTGCATTCAGACCCTGGAGGGCAGATATGATTTCCTCCTGCTCCTGTTTTGAGAGAACGGACTTATTCAGCACGAAATTATCCAGCAGCCCGATTCCCCCGCCCTTTCCTTTACTGGTATATATGGGTATACCGGACTGGCAGAGTATGTCAATATCACGGTATATGGTACGGACGGAAACTTCAAAATGCTCCGCCAATTCTTTTGCGGTTATATAATTTCTGTTTAAAAGTATATACACGATTTCAAATAATCGGTTCACCTGCATATTATCACCTGTTCTATTCTATCATATTAACATGACATCAGTATGTCATATTAATATCCGTTTCATTATTTATTTGCATTTTATTATTTATCGCGTAAAGGTAATCTCATTTCCTATAGAGGATGATGTTCTGACCTCCGAAATCCGGTCAGTAAGTCACCGGATTCCGGATAATTATATTATTTAACCACTAAGTTTTTCTCTTTCAGTTCCTTATACAGGCTAATGATGACCTCATTGACAAACTGGTCAGCCTCTTCCTTACTCAGATAAGTGTATTCACGGTCTGTATTTCCATTATGGTTATTATAAAAATCCGAAATATTCCGAATTTGTTTTTCAATGGCCGATTTAGAATAATAATCAAGATAAATATTTGGAAAAGACCTGATTTTATCAAATATACGAAAAGCTCTGAACTCAGGATTACTCTTTAAAAACATATGGTCCAAATCATACCAGTCTTTCTTTACCTCCCATATAAAATCTTTATCCTCCTTAAATTCTTTCCAGTATTTTTCCTTTGTGGGGATATGTATCTTTTTCGCCCACATGATATCTGTTACCAGATGTATATAATATCCCAGGTAAAAAGATAACTTATCTTTATCGCAATTCATATACTTGTATCTACCAATTGTAATCGTATTCTCTATTCTATTATTACTATTTTCATTATTATTGTAAATATAATTCTCAATATATTCTTTGTAAAAACCCCTGCTGTTGATATCCCTTTTCAATCCGGTTTCAGTCCAGTGGGATACCTCAGCCGGTGGTTTGAATGCACTCCAGTCTTCATTTGGTTCTCCGCAGTCAGGTCCGATATTTCCTACAATAAACGGTTCCGGACCGGCGTCCAGATAATCCAGTAAACCATCTGCAATTCGAAAATGTACCATCCATGATGCCATATTTACGTCTCCTATTCTGCTTATATACATTAATACACCGGTTTTTTACAACCGCTTTAATATGCTGTGCTCAAATAACCCAGGAAGCTCTTAATTTATATAATTATTATAGCAAAGATAAAGAAAATATCCAGCCTCTATCAGCCCGTTATATACAGATAGGTTTTTCCCTTTTGCAAATACATAACTGAACTAATTATATTATATGCATCCGCTGTCAATTATGGTCGTAAAATGTAAAAACCGGCTGCTTTCAATGAAGTTAAGGCAGCCGGTTTTTAAAGCTTTAAAGATAAACAGACACTTTAGCAGTTGTCGGGTAACAGATTTCTAATAAAAATTATAGTACACATACTCTTCCCTGGGTGCTTTTGCTTTGGTAATAACCGTGTCGGTCAGCATAGGGATTTTATTGCCCTGGTAATCATATTCCTGTATGGTGCCCGTAACGGTAATCCACTCATTTTCCTTCAGACTTCCGCTTATATCATTTTCACAGACAAGTCCGTATCCTGAGGCATCTGCCGCACAGCAGACCATGATGTATCTGCCTGCTAAGAAACGGTTTTCCCCGAATTCATCCGAAGGATAAACCTGGGCCAGGAACCGGTATCTTTTACCGGTAAAGTCCGAAAGGTAGTCGTAAGTATCGTAATACCAGACAGCAAAATTGTCATCATCAATTACGGTAGCACCGTCTATTTCCACCCCTTTATACTTATCGGACATATCATTATATACAATTCCCGATTCCTCTCCTGGAAAAATAAGCGTATCGCCGGTTTCGTCCTCTGAACTGCCATATTCCGTATCATAGGGCGAAGTTATAAGGTTATCCGGATTATTGGTGTAATCAATTATTTCTTCCTCTGTATCCGTAATTGTTTCATCAGAATCCTCCACCGCGGCTGTATTGGTTCCGCCTGATCTGTCTGCCGATACCATTCCTTTTGCAATCGCCATATCTCCTTTTCCAATCCCGTCCGCCGGAAATAGAATTGCAATGCAGACAGGAACGGCAAATAAAAAATACGGCCTTAAATTCACATTATGCCGGGCTGTTTTTAATTCCGTTAGAAGGCGGATAATAAACAGTAACAGTACCGCTATGGAGATCCAGATACCCAGGTGGTATCTGGGATGGATATAATTGTTTACTTTACCGGTAACCATACCGGCTGCCAGTAATACCGCAATTCCGGCCAGTATAATAATCTGGACAATTACTTCTATATTCCTATTTCTTCTCATACTACCTCCCACTTTATGATTCACACTAACATTGTCTGGTTACCTACAGATAATATCCGGTAATACCAAATACAAACAAAGCTGCTGCTATAACAAGCGCTGCCAGTTTAATCAGGAAACTTTTCTTCAATACTTCCGACAGCATAATAAGGTTCTTAAAGTCCAGCATAGGGCCAAGTACAATAAAAGACATAACCGGCAGCAAGGCAAAATTTCCAATAAAACTTCTTCCGATAAAGGCATTGGAAGTGGAGCAGGTAGACATAAAGATTGCTCCTGCAATCATAATGAGCATTTGTATGCCAATACTTCCTCCGATATAATTTTGAAACCCCCGGGGCAGAATTTCCTGAAACAGGGAAGAAACCAAAGCACCGATAATCACATACTTCGTCACCCGGAAAAATTCAATTTTGGCTAAGTCAAATACTGCTGTTATTTTGCCTGGGGTACCCGGCTGCTGTAAGGTAAGCAGGCTTGAACCGACGGTTACGGTATTGCTGCTTTTAATTACATCTGCTGTTTCAATTTTAACTGCTTTTAGAATGACTCCGGTTAAAATACCGATTGCCGCTCCCGCTAATATCCGAATGACCGCCAGCCATGGTTTATCCGGAAATGCATATAATACGGACAGGATAACAATAGGGTTGACGGCAGCCGAAGTCAGCCAGAAAGTCATGGTCTGGGGCAGCGGAGTACCCTTCTTTAACAAAC
>JAEZSL010000347.1 GCA_023443925.1 Bacillota bacterium
TGATTTCCAGGGACCTTTGGTATATTTAAGCCAGCCTAAATCCTATACCGTATCCATTGCCTTAAAGCTTTTTGCGGATTCTTCTTCAAGAACGGATTACGGTGCCATGTTTGCCATGTCCACTTTATCTTTAATTCCGGTATTTTTAATCTTCCAATTCTTTAACCGGTATCTGACAGAAGGAATCAGCACCAGCGGGCTGAAGGGGTGATAAGTATGATTCAGAATCCAATTTTAAGGGGCTTTTGCCCGGACCCCAGTATAATCCGGGTAGGAGAAGATTATTATATTGCCACTTCCACCTTTGAATGGTGGCCGGGAGTTAAGTTATTCCATTCCAGGGATTTAAAACACTGGGAACAGCTGCCTTCCCCATTAAACCGGAGGAGCCAGCTGGATATGACAGGAGATCCTGCTTCCGGCGGTATCTGGGCACCGTGCCTGAGTTATGATGACGGAATTTTTCACCTGGTTTACACCGATGTGAAAACCAAGAAAGGCCGTTATTATAACAACCACAATTATGTAATACAAACTTCGGATATCCGGGGAGAATGGACCGAACCTGCTTATTTAAACAGTACCGGCTTTGACCCATCCCTGTTTCATGACATAGACGGCAAAAAGTATCTGGTAAATATGAGAAACGGCTTTAAGGGAATTTTATTGCAGGAATATGATCCGGTTAACAAAAAACTGACCGGCGAAATTAAAAATATATTTAGCGGAACCATTGCCGGTTTTACCGAAGGGCCCCATCTGTACCGGGTTGGAGAATGGTATTACCTGATTACGGCAGAAGGCGGAACCGGTTATGGACACTGTGTAACCCAGGCAAGGGCTAAATCAGTATGGGGGCCTTATGAGGCAGATCCCGAAAATCCTATGCTGACCTCAAAAAGCAACGATGAGGGAATTCTTAAAAAATGCGGCCATGCCGATTTTACCGATACGCCCTTTGGTGAATGGTACATGGTACACCTTTGCGCCAGACCGCCGAAAGGAAACACCTCCTGCCTTTTAGGCCGGGAAACGGCTATCCAGAAGGTATATTGGAATGAAGAGGGGTGGTTAAGGCTTTCCCAGGGCGGCAGACAGGCTTTTGAATATGTAGAAGAGCCGGTAAATACAGAAGGATATATATTTCCGGAGAAAGGCTCAAAGGATGATTTTGACAGTGATGAACTAGATGTATCCTATGTATCGCCCAGAATTTCAGCTGGAAATAAGATGAGTCTTAAAGAAAGAAAGGGTTATCTAAGGCTGTACGGCCAGGAATCTTTAAATTCCCTGCACCGGGTTACCATGGCTGCCGTCAGGCAAAGCGAATACCAGGTAAAAGTTGAAACCTCTGTGGATTTTAATCCGTCCCATCCGGAACAGCTGGCAGGCCTTACATACTTTTATGATGCCCTGAATTTTTATATCTTTGGCAAAACCGTGGATGAAGAAGGCAGAGCGGTGCTTACAATGTTAAAAAGTGATGGAGGAGTTATTACCGATGAGATAGAGCCAATTCCTCTTAAATCCGCCGGTATCCTATATCTTCGGATTCGGACAGATGCCAGGGGAGAGAAAGCAGAATTCTCTTATTCCGAAGATCTAAAAGCTTGGGAGAGAGCAGCAGGAGAGGCCTCTACGGAGATTCTTACCGATGAACACTGCCGGGGGTTTACCGGAGCACATTTTGGAATGTACTGTCACGACATGACCGGAGGAGAAGGTTATGCCGATTTTGATTATTTTATATATGAGAATTTAAGCGATAAGGAAATTTAAGTGGTAAGGAAACTTAAGCGATCAGGAAAATTACCTGCTGCCCTCCTGTTCCGTCTTCTTATCCCGGATCGGCTGGGTCATTTTGCGGTATTGCTTACGGTACTTAAGGGGAGAGGTTTCCGTAAAATTAGAGAATACTTTCTCAAAGTAGGTAATGCTTTCATAGCCTAAGGCTGCAGCAATATCCGTTATGCTTAAATCCGTATCGATAAGCAGCTGCTGGGCTTTTTGTATGCGGTTGATATTGATATATTCACTTACGGTAAAGCTGGTTACTTCTTTGAAAATCCGGCTCAGATAGCACTTACTGATAAAAAAGCGTTTCGCAAGATCATCCAGGGATCTGGCTTCTGTTGAATGGGACATGATGTAAGAAGCCACTTCACTGACTTTCTTGTGTTTGGCGGTCATAGCCAGATCGGAAGTCAATCCGGTATTCTCTTTTAAGTTGCTTCTTAAAGCGAAAATCAGCAAAGAGCTCAGTTTCATCATAGCCATGGCATTATAATGAGGCTGCTTCTGGTGAAGTTCGTCTGCAATTCCCAAAAGCAGTGATTTCACATAATGCTGTCCGTTTAGGTCCAGCTTTAATACCCCGTAATTGGAGGAGAAAAATTGAGAAAGGGAAATACCGCAGGTGGTCTGCAGGAAAGTCTGAAAAGGTTCCGCTTTTAACTCAATTAAGATACGGTCATGATAAGATTTACCGCCGGCAACTCCGGTTTTATGAATCTGGCCTTTGTTAATGAACACGAGGCTTCCCTCTTTTACAAGGTAGGTCTGGTTTTCTATGAAATAATAGCGTTCGCCTTCTAACAGGTAATAAATTTCATATTCGTCATGAACATGCTTTGAAGGCATGTTATATTCGTAATTACGTATAATCCTGTCTATGCAGATGCCGTCCATAGTTTCCTCAAAAACGATTTTTCTCATAATTTCCCCCAAATGTAGTATTCCAGCTGGGCTGGTATACCGACGCAGAATAATATCTGAAACAAGTTTCACAGAGTGAAAGAACCACATTGTAGTCTTACTCTCTTTTTTTGAATTATGTTAAGTCAATATAGTTTGAAAAACTCAGAAAACAAGCAATATTTTATAAGATTATTATACCATATTATATTATAATGTCTAGCATAAACATAAATGATCAGAAAAAGAAAGCCGGTTTTATCTCGCAAATAACAAATTAAACCGGTAAAAAGTTTTGTGCCCGCTAATCAAAAGTACACGGTATACCTGGCACAAACCTCAAAGCGCAGAAAACAGCGCAGGAATGGAGGACATATGGAATATCAGAACAATAAAGTAAAAGATTTAAAAATATCCTACATAGGCGGCGGTTCCAGAGGCTGGGCCTGGACCTTTATGACAGACCTGGCGCTGGAACCGGCATTAAGCGGCACCATCTGCCTGTATGATCTGAATAAGAATGCGGCCGTAAATAACCAGATTATCGGTAACCGGCTGTATGACAGAGAGGATACCTGCGGAAAATGGAAGTACACGGTAGCAAACGATCTAAAGGAAGCACTAACCGGTGCAGACTTTGTTATTATCTCTATTTTGCCCGGTACCTTTGACGAGATGGAAAGTGATGTTCATCTTCCGGAACGTCTTGGTATTTATCAATCCGTTGGTGATACGGCCGGTCCGGGCGGAATTGTCCGTGCACTCCGTACTATCCCCATGTTTGTGGAGATCGCAGAGGCGGTTAAAGCCTACGCGCCAGAAGCCTGGGTAATCAATTATACCAATCCCATGTCTCTCTGTGTCAAAACCCTGTACCACGTATTTCCGGAAATTAAAGCTTTTGGCTGCTGCCATGAAGTGTTTGGCACACAGAAACTGCTTAAACATATAACGGAAGAATCTCTTGGGATAAAAGATATTAAAAGAGAAGAGATTTTTGTTAATGTGCTGGGTATCAACCATTTTACCTGGTTTGATCAAGCGTCCTACAAAGGAATCGATCTCTTTTCTGTGTACCGTGATTACATTGACGAACATTTTGAAGAAGGTTATCATGAAAATGATAATAACTGGGCCAATAGCATGTTTGACTGTCATCACAGGGTAAAATTTGACCTGTTCCGTAAATACGGCCTCATTGCTGCGGCCGGTGACCGGCATCTGGCGGAATTCATGCCGGGAGAGGAATATTTAAAGGATCAGGAAACCGTTAAGGAATGGAAGTTTGCATTAACAACGGTTGCCTGGAGAAAAGAGGATCTTAAGAACCGCCTTTTAAAGAGTAAAAAACTGGTGGAAGGAGAGGATGTGGAATTAAAACCCTCCGGTGAAGAAGGAATTCTTTTAATCAAGGCATTATGCGGCCTGGAGAGAGTAATCAGCAATGTAAATATACCGAATAAGGACCGGCAGATTAAAAACCTTAAGGAGGAGGATATTGTTGAGACCAATGCGGTATTCGAACGCGACTCCATCCGTCCCATTATTGCAGGGGAATTACCGGAGAAGGTATTAAATCTGATAACACCCCATCTGGAAAATCATGATACGGTTCTAAAAGCTGCCTTAAACTGCGATGAATCCCTGGTGGTAAAAGCCTTCCTAAATGATCCGCTGGTGAAAGGCAGAGCAGCAGAAGCCGAAGTAGCAAAACTAGTGAAAGATATGATTGCAGGTACAATAAAATATCTGCCAAAAGGCTGGAATAAATAATAAAGAATACTTAACTGAGATTAAAAGATTAAAATAATTAACCAGAATTCATATAGTGAGGTAATAAAACGGCCGGTATTTTGAAAGTTTTATATGCTTATAAGAAACTTGCAGAAATACCGGCTGTAATAATTCGATTTATTTACGAAACTGTCTTATATTCTTCAAATGCAACTTCCGTTACAAAAGTTTCTTTTATAGACTGGAGCTTCTTAAAGTGCTCTGTTTCTTTATGTACATTCAAAGAATCCCTGTCCTTCCAGACTTCAATCAACAGAAGTTGATTCGGTGAAGCTGCCGGATAATAGTAATCGTACCGGATATTACCCTCCTCCAGGCGGGATTTTTCCGGAATTGCAGCCACTGCTATACTCTGATAGAATTCCTCTCTTTTGCCGTCTTTTACGGTATAGGTAACATTTAAAACAATTGCTGTATTACCAGGCACTTCCGGTAATTTAATAAGAGCTTTTTCAATCGGGATATTATTTTCCACTTTGCACCTCTCTTTCATAATCCTATTTAGATAATTACGAAACAAAATAGTTTTCCGAATATCCCATACAGATGATACGAATTCCAAAGCTTCCGTTGCCCTCCAGGCAAGATTCAGCTCTTAAATTGTATCAGCTGCATGGGGTGTAGATATAGCAATGATGTTCCATATTTACCTAAAATCCTCATTATGATACATATCTACATTCTACGCCGTGTTCTCAAATTTATATTAATATATTTCAGGACATGTTACAATCATTAAAATTATATGATAAGAAGATGAAAATTTCTATAAACTTGGATTAAAAATCCGTTGTTTTCTTGCTATCCGGACCATACCGGCATATAATCAAGGTAAAAGAAGGATTACGGAACAACTTAAGGTTATTCGCGTATATATAGAAGCCATATTCGGCGGATGGGAGTTTTTTATGTTTGAAGAAATAAATAAGGAAATGGAAGAACTAAAACAGGGCATTAACCGGCTGCGGAAGTCAGATTATATGCTGCAGAGCCTTAATGACCAGCTAAGGAAACTGGAAGCTGACAAAATAAAACTTGAGGTAGAACTGGACAGGGAAGAACTTGATGTTGAGAATCTGAATAAAAAAAGCCTTACCACAATCTTTTATTCTGTTTTAGGCAGCAGGGAAAAGCAGCTGGAAAAAGAGCGGCAGGAGGCATTGGCGGCCAGACTGAAATTAGAGGACAACTTAAAGCAGATAGAAGATTTGAAATTGCAGATAGCAAAACTCCGGCAGGAAAGAAAACAATATCAAAACAGCGAGGTTTTATATAATCAGTTATACCAGAAAAAATACGATCATTTAAAAAGCAGCGGCAATCCATATTATCAGAAAATTATGGAGCTGGAAGATGGGATTGGGAACTGCAAAGCAAGTCTTAAAGAGATTAAGGAGGCTGTTACGGCCGGTTACCTTGTTATGGATCAGATAGAGAATGCCGAGACCAGCCTTAACAGTGCGGAAGGCTGGGGAACCTGGGATGTACTGGGCGGTGGCTTCTTTACGGATATGATGAAGCATTCCCATATTGATGATGCCAGGGATACGGTTACAAAAATCCAGTCCTTACTAAACAGTTTCCGTACGGAACTGGCAGATGTGACGATTCACTCGGAAATCCAGCTCCAAATAGAGGGCTTTGCCAAATTTGCTGATTTCTTCTTTGACGGACTTATATCAGACTGGGTGATTCAGTCTCGTATTAAGGACTCCCTGGAGAGCGTGCAGCGTGTCAAATCGGAGGTTAGCAGCGTACTCAGTAAACTGGAACAGATGGAAGCCGGTGTAAACACAGAATTTAACCGGCTTAACCGGGAATTATCCGAGTTTATTGAAAATGTCTGAAAATATGACAGATAGCTTGGTACAGAATAGTATTGGTCCAGTATAAAACCTTAACAAAGTTTATTTGTATCTTACTCAATATATAATTTATTGCTAAGAAAGTTAAACAGGTCAGATTTAATTGAAACAGGAAAGTTCCCATGAATCAGTCCGGTTCTTGTTGACAATATGAAACCGTTGTGTTAATATAAGCAAAATCCAAACGTATAAAGGCTATGATAAGAAAGAGTATATATTATCCGGAATCACAGAGAGAAGATGGCAGGTGAAAATCTTTATGAAGATAATATGGAAGCAGTCTTGGAGCTATGAACCGAAGGG
>JAEZSL010000369.1 GCA_023443925.1 Bacillota bacterium
AATCAATCATGGGTATTTTTAGTTTGGATTTATCAAAACCTATTGATTTAAATATCCATAGCGAAGACAGCGTTGATAAAATTCTTAGTATTTTAAAACCTTATATCGTTGAATAACGATTTATTAAATTACTTAACAGGGGATACATATGTATCCTCTTTTTTCATTCCGTCAGGACGGCTGCTTCTCCAGCAGATTACACATGGCGCACTTAAGCTGGATGTCACTGTCGTGACAGCGCGTCAGCGCTAGAGTCTGGCAAGCCAGACTCTTTCTTATTTATCAATCATGCCGAATAATTGATACGGCAATGTTCTTTATTTCAGGTAAAATTATCCCTCAGAAATCTATAATTTGAATCAATTACTCATCCCGCAATCTTCTTCCTGACAATTAAAAAGTCTGGTTTATCTCTGACCCCCATCTATCTACTGTATAAAAATAGTTTCTATACTTTCCATAGCCGTCTTTACCAATTCATCAATACTTTCTTCCAGAGATCTCTCGGAATGCCGTATTACCTTTAAACTGGGCTTTGTAACCGGATGTTTTGCTACAAAGATTGTGCAGCAGTCTTCAAAAGGCAGAATCGAAGTTTCATAGGTGTTGATTCTTTCTGCTATATCAACAATATCCTGCTTATCAAAAGCAATTAAAGGACGGTAAACCGGCAGACTGCATACTTCATTAGTAGCAGCAAGACTGTGAAGGGTCTGACTTGCTACCTGGCCGATACTTTCTCCGGTAATCAAGCCAAGGCAGCCGGAGGCTGTCGCCAGGTTCTCAGCAATACGCATCATATACCTTCTCATGATAATCGTTAATTCCTCGTGAGGGCATTTTTCATATATAGAGAGCTGTATATCGGTGAAATTCACAACATGGAGTTTTATCGGACCGGTATATCTGGAAATCAGCCTGGCCAGATCCACTACCTTCTGTTTCGCTCTTTCACTGGTGTAAGGCGGTGCATGAAAGTACACCGCGTCAATGGTGACACCTCTTTTGGCAATCATATAACCGGCAACCGGGCTGTCTATACCGCCGGAGAGTAAAAGCATGGCCTTTCCGTTGGTGCCTACCGGCATTCCTCCTGGTCCGGGAATAACCTCGGAATAGACATAAGAGCGGTTTCTTACCTCAACCATGATCCGAACGGACGGATTATGAACATCCACTTTCATTTCAGGAAAACGGCGCAATAAATAAGCTCCCATTTCTATACAGATTTCGGGAGATGTCAAAGGATATTTTTTGTCACTGCGCTTCGCTTCCATCTTAAAAGTAAAATTTTTATCGGTATATCTTTCTTCTACGTAATCTCCCACCGCCTGGGTCAGAGGCTCCCACTCTATGGTATCAATAATAGCTACGGGGCATATCTGGGCGATACCAAATACACGCTTTAAGGATTCAACGGTTTCCTCATAATCATATTCATCCGGGCATTCTATATAAATTCTTCCCTGTTCCTTGGTTACCAGATAATCACCCAGCCCACGCAGTGAATTCTTTATCTGGTCTTTTAAGGCGTTCTCAAACAGATATCTGTTCTTACCCTTAATACCGATTTCCGCGTACTTAATCAAAAATGCTTTATACATGCTTTTTCCTTTCTATGGTTCAGCTTTTTCTGCTTTACCTGTAACGATTAATGCCTGCTGTATTTTCTTAAAACAGGCAGCAGCTCTTTGAGCATACTGATTGCATATTGTATTTCTTCTATGGTTGTGAAAACAGAAAAACTAAACCGCAAAGTGGAATCCAGTAAATCTTCCGGAACTCCGATGGCTTTAAGGGTTCCGCTTAACTGGGGATGGTTTGTGGCACATGCTGATCCGGAAGAAACATAGACTCCCTTATCTTCCAGGGCATGCAGCAAAACTTCACTCCGTATTCCGGTAAAGCTTACACTTACGATATGAGGGGCACTTGACCTTAAGGATTCTCCCACCCCGTTTACGGTAGTTCCATCCATCTGTCTTATTTCCTCTATAAACGCTTCTTTCAAAAGGAACATGGCTTCTCTTTTTTCTTCGTGGTTTTTATAAATATCAGTAACAGCCTGTCCAAGTCCGGCAATTGCCGGTACATTCTCCGTACCGGAACGCATACCTTTCTGCTGGCCTCCTCCGAATAATATCGGTTTTATCTTAACCTTATCACGGACGTACAGACACCCGCTGCCTTTTGGCCCATGAATTTTATGTCCGCTTATGGATAACAGGTCAATTCCTTCCCGTTTCGGATATATTTTGAACTTGCCAAAGGCCTGTATGGCATCTACATGAAGCAGAACTTTCGGATTTTTCTCTTTTATGCGCTTTGAAATCTCACTGATGCTTTGTACGGAACCAATTTCGTTGTTCACATACATTACCGATACCAATACCGTATCCTCACAAACTTCTTCCATAAGTGCATCCAGTTGTACATTCCCATACCCATCCACCGGTACATAAGATACCCGGAATCCGTTCTCCTCCAGATACATTAACGGATTATGTATGGAAGGATGTTCTATTCTGGTTGTTATAATATGATTACCACTGCGTTTATTTGCATACGCCGTTCCGATGACGGCAAGATTATTGGACTCCGTACCGCCTGAGGTGAAAATTATTTCCTTGGCATCCACTTTTAAACTGCCAGCTATAATCTGCCTTGCATTCTTGATATAATTTTCAGCATCAAGTCCTTTTTTATGCATGGAAGACGGATTTCCATAATCCGCACATAAAGTTTCCACCATTATATTTTTAACTGAATCAAATGCCCTTGTAGTAGCGGCATTGTCCAAATATGCTTCCATTTTTCTCCTTAGCTCCCATAGCATAAAGCATCTGCTGGCAGATGTTTTACTGCCTCAAATCAGGATGTGAAATGTATTTTATTTCACACTGCTCTCATTCTTTTTGGGCATAAATCGTGAAGAATAGCCTCTTTTGCTATTCTTCTAATGACTCGCATGCATCTCGCGAGGCAATTCACACTAGCTCCCATGGCATAATCATCTGCTGGCAGATGATTACTGCCTCAAATCAGGGTATGAAATGTCCTTTATATCACACTAACGCCATGCCTTTTGGGCATAAACCTGAAGAATAGCCTCTTGTTTGCTACCTTTCCATCTGCAGCATGATCATAGACAGCACCGCAAGTCCGGCTGTCTCCGTACGCAATATTCTTCTTCCCAGGGTAATTGGTAAAACACCGGCATCCGATGCCTGTTTTACCTCTTCTTCCTCAAATCCGCCTTCCGGACCGATGAAGATACCGATTGTCTGAGTGTTAGTTAGTTCCTTTATAGTACTCCTGGTTTTTGAAATATCGCCTGCATTCTCATAGGGAATCACTTTACAATCCATGCCGGCCGCATAAGTGAGGGCTTCCCGAAAAGTCATGGTGTCCGTAATCCGCGGTATGATCCCGCGGTTGGACTGTTTTGCTGCACTGGCTGCAATTGTCTGCCAGCGCTCAAGCTTTTTCTGTTCTTTTTTCCTGTCCTCCAATTTAACCACAGTTCTTCTGGTCATAACAGGAATAATCTCATAAACCCCTAATTCCACTGCTTTTTGTATAATCAGTTCCATTTTATCTTTCTTGGGAACCCCCTGAAAAAGATAAATTCTTCCGTCCAGTTCCGTATCCGTCTCCCGGATATTAAGAACCTCCGCTATAATCGCACCGTCTGTTTCCTCTTTGATTATACAGTAAAAATCTTTACCTTGTCCATTGCAGATAATTATCTTCTCACCGGGTTTCATACGTAATACATTTTTAATATGGTTGACATCCGGACCCGTAATTCTTATCTCTTTATCACCGGTCTGATCCGGCTCTACATAGAAACGGTACATAACAGCACCAGGCCTTTCTTTTATACTGGCTTTCACAGGCGCTTTCACATTTAAAATGAATTTGCCTATTTTTGTGCCACAATGGAGACCCAGTCTCCCATTTCATTTATTTCAAGGATTTTAAATCCATTTGTTAATATAGCTTCTTTTACAGCTTCTTTTTTGGTATTGATAATCCCGGAACTTATGAATATACCGCCGTGCTTGATATGACGGCCGATTTCGGCCGATAAAGGTATAATAATATCAGCCAGAATATTTGCAACAGCCATATCATAACACTCAAAACCAGTTTCCGTTTGCAACTCATCATCGGTTATGATATCACCGTTTAAGATAGTTAAAACATCCGAACCAATCCGGTTTACTTCCGCATTCTCACAAGCAGCCTTTACCGCATTGGGATCAATATCCGTTCCGGTTACTTCTGCCGCCCCTAATTTTGCTCCGATAATGGACAAAATTCCGCTTCCGCAGCCCACATCCAGTAATCGTATTCCAGCTTTTATATATTTTTTGATACCTAAAATACAAAGTTTCGTTGTTTCATGGGAACCGGTGCCAAAAGCGGTACCCGGATCAATTTCAATGATCAGGTCCGTCGCTTTCACCTCATCAAGTTTTTCCCAGGTCGGTTTAATTACAATAGTTTCATCAATACGAAAGGGCTTAAAATATGCTTTCCAGTTATTAATCCAGTCGGTATCTTCTGTTTCCGATATCTCAATATTACCGGTTCCTATGTCCGTAAATGCTGATAACTCCTTAAGGCCGTCATGTATCTTATCAAGCGTATTTTGAATGTTCTCGTCTTCTTCCAAATAAAAGCTGACAAGGGCAGTTTTATCTTCGGTATTTAATTCAGGCAGGATATCAATGAACATCGCTTTCTTTTCCTGTTCCGTTATAGGGACGTTGTCGATGATTTCAATACCCTCTATTCCTAATTCACTCAGCATATCGCTTACCAGATCCACTGCTTCCGCCATAGTAGATAAGGTTAATTTTGTCCATTTCATATTTTACACCCTTTGCATATCTCAGGACAACCTGGGATATTTGCCATGTAATACTATGTGAAAGAATCACATCATGGCACCTTTCATTTTCAAAACTTGCAAACTATTAACTAAAAATTCATTTCCAGAATTTTTTCTTTCCTTTTTCCTTCTCTTTTTCAGGCTCCGGAGAATCAGACTCGGCTTTAGTGTTATTCATTGCAGCGTCAAATTTCTCCAATAATTCTTTTTGTTCACTGCTTAACTTGGTAGGAATCTGAACCACTAAAGTAACATAATGGTCGCCGCGTACCTGTTTATTGCGGAGAGTCGGAACACCTTTGCTTTTCAGCCTGACTTTGGTATCGGTCTGGGTTCCGGGTTTAACCGTATAAAGAACATCTCCGTCAACGGTACTAATCCTTACATCACCGCCAAGAGTAGCCTGAACAAAGGAAATTGGTGCAGTTGAGTAGATATCATAATCCTGTCTCTGGAAGATGGGATGTCTACTTACGGTTACTTCTACTAAAAGATCTCCTCTTTCACCGCCGTTAGTTCCCGGTTCTCCTTTTTCACGGATACGGATACTCTGTCCGTTGTCGATACCGGCCGGAATGGATACCTGAATTTTTTTCTTTTTGCTTACATAACCGGTGCCATAGCAATCCTGGCACTTATCTTTAATAACCTTGCCGGTACCATTACAATCCGGACAGGTCTGTACATTACGCACCATTCCAAATAAAGACTGCTGCGTATATACTACCTGGCCCTTGCCGCCGCACTTACCGCAGGTCTCCGAGCTGGACCCTGGTTTCGCACCGGAACCGTGGCAGGTCGTACATTCCTCTTTAAGATTCAGATCCAGTTCCTTATCCACACCGGTTACTGCTTCCTGGAAGGTAATCCTGACACCGGTACGTACATTAGGGCCTTTCATGGGGCCATTGCTGGCTCTTCTGCTTCTTCCGCCGCCGAATAAATCACCGAAAATATCGCCGAAGATATCACCCATATCCATATTGTTAAAATCAAATCCGCCGGCACCGCCTGCGCCCCCGTCAAATGCGGAGTGTCCGAACTGATCGTACTGTCTTCTCTTCTCTGCATCGCTTAATACCGCATATGCTTCCGATGCTTCCTTAAACATTGCCTCCGCAGTTTTATCACCGGGATTGGCATCCGGGTGATACTTCTTGGCCAATTGTCTGTAAGCCTTTTTTATATCATCATCCGACGCTGACCTGGATACCCCCAGGACCTCGTAATAATCACGTTTATCTGCCATGCTCTAATCCATCCTCCTTATACTTCTCAAGTGAATCATGCAACCATCATTCCATTTATTTATATCGACAAATAGGCAGTCGTTAGACCGCCTATTTGTTACTGTTACGGGACGACCCATAACTATATATATTGATTCTTCGATTCGACAAGTCAAATCATATTGTAATGAATTATTCTAAAATCGTCAAGTTAAAACTTTTTTTGCAGTTTTTCGAAAACTTATTTTGCAGTGTCAGAAATTAAAATTGAAGTATTTCAGAAATTAAACTTCTTTGTAATCTCCGTCCACAACATCATCTGCGGGTGCTCCCTGAGCGCCTGACATATCCGGTGCAGGACCGCCTGCTGCCTGAGCCTGCTCATAAACTTTTGCAAATAATGCCTGAGCACTTTCCATTAATTTGTCTTTCGCAGCTTTAATATCCGCTACTTCACCTTCGGACATAACTTCCGGATTGGATTTTTCAACTAATTCTTTTAAATGCTGTAAGTCAGCTTCAACCTTGGATTTATCATCTCCATTAATCTTATCGCCAACTTCATTCAATGCCTTTTCAGTCTGGAATACCATGGAATCCGCATCGTTTCTCACTTCAACCGCTTCCTTGCGTTTCTTATCCTGAGCTTCATATTCGGCAGCTTCTTTTACCGCTTTATCAATATCAGAATCAGAAAGGTTTGATCCGCCGGTTATGGTAATGTGCTGTTCTCTTCCGGTTCCCAGATCCTTGGCTGATACATTTAAAATACCGTTGGCATCGATATCGAAAGTAACTTCGATCTGAGGAACACCTCTTCTTGCCGGCGGAATTCCGTCCAGTCTGAATTGTCCGAGACTCTTGTTGTCTTTAGCAAACTGTCTTTCACCCTGTACGATGTTAATATCAACCGCACTCTGGTTATCTGCTGCGGTGGAGAATACCTGGCTCTTCTTGGTAGGTATGGTTGTATTTCTTTCTATTAATCTGGTTGCAACACCGCCCATGGTTTCAATGCTTAAGGACAGCGGAGTAACGTCTAAGAGAAGGATATCTCCCGCACCGGCATCACCTGCTAATTTACCGCCCTGAACGGAAGCACCGATGGCTACACATTCATCCGGATTTAAGGACTTGGAAGGTTCATGTCCTGTTAACTGTTTTACTTTATCCTGTACGGCAGGTATACGGGTAGATCCGCCTACTAATAATACTTTCTTTAATTCGGAAGATGTAATTCCGGCATCTCTTAAGGCATTCTGTACCGGTGCAGCGGTTCTTTCCACTAAATCGTGGGTTAATTCATCAAATTTTGCTCTTGTTAAGTTAAGATCAAAATGTTTCGGACCTTCTGCAGTTGCAGTGATGAAAGGAAGGTTAATGTTAGTTGTTGTTGCAGAAGATAATTCTTTCTTGGCTTTTTCCGCAGCTTCTCTTAATCTCTGAAGAGCCATCTTATCTAAGGATAAGTCAACACCTTCTGTTTTCTTGAATTCATCAATCATATATCTGGTAATTCTCTCGTCAAAGTCGTCGCCACCCAGCCTGTTATCACCGGAAGTAGCTAAAACTTCGATAACGCCGTCGCCGATTTCAATTATGGATACGTCGAAAGTACCGCCGCCTAAGTCATATACCATGATTTTCTGTTCATGTTCGTTGTCCAGACCGTAAGCCAATGCAGCTGCGGTAGGTTCGTTGATAATTCTCTTTACATCAAGTCCGGCAATTTTACCGGCATCTTTGGTTGCCTGTCTTTGAGCATCGTTAAAGTAAGCAGGAACGGTGATAACTGCTTCCGTTACC
>JAEZSL010000380.1 GCA_023443925.1 Bacillota bacterium
CCTGTACATATATTTCTCCGTTCTGAATCCTTTATAAGATACTGCCTTAATTATGCACCATCTATCGTATCAAGTATACCTTTTATGGAATTCTTTTTCAACTAAAATTTTAATTTAAGTTGTTAAGGAATTATAAAATCGCTCCGGAACATTTCCATATATTGTTGCTTTTTCCCATATTTATTGATAAAATGTAAATAATTACTATTATGTTATAAATTACAAGAATCGAGTGTCACAAAGTAACTTTTTTGCTTTGAATGAATACTAGCGTATATAATTTCACAAATGAAACTAAGGGCTTTTATTCGTATTTTATTTTCACGGATAAAACTAAGAACATGTATCTTCAAAAGTTATATGTGTCATATGTCATGCAGCAGAATAGCAGTCAATCCGCATATCTGCCGGCAGATGTGTTATGCCGTGGGTTCAGAAAAGAGGCATTATGTCGATTAAAAAAAGTTTAAGGATAACCTTAATCCTGTTTTCCATTGTACCTGTTATCCTGGTATCCATATTAGCCTACCATCTGATAGCCGGCCGGCTGGTTACGATAAAAAAGGATAATTTAAAACAGCTGGCTGTTACCAACAGCAACGGTTTAAAAGCCATGGTTAAGAATCAGCAGGCTGAAATTAATCTTCTTGCCATTCAAAACCAGATATTGAATTTATCTCTTTATAATCAAACTCCCGATCTTACCAATACGCTCGAATATCAAAAAATCCGTATCAAAGCCACTCAACTTCTAGAAAGACGTCATGCCCAATACCCTTCCTGTACCCGCATCACCGTGTTTAATCCCAAAGGACAGGCTGTTGCCAGCTCCGATAATGAGTTTGTAGGTACCGACTATTCCGAAAGCATAACCTTATCTTACATAAAAGCTACCAGGAGTACTGCCTGCGGTGTCAGCGGGCTGATTAAGAATTCAGCTGATTTAAATGACACCGGCAGTGTGACGGAAAGCTCCTACTGTATCGAAATCGGCTGTCCCATTCTATCCGCAGGAAATGGAGGTAATGAAATTTTAGGTTACATCATAAGTACGATAAGTTTGTCTTATTTCAAGGATTTCCTCAGTTCCATCATAATGGGTGAAACCGGCTTCGGCGTAGTACTTGATAAAAACGGTACGATTATATACCATCCAGAATCCAGACTCATCGGTACTAACATTGGCAATCAAAGGCTGGGCACCCTGGTAACGGATTATTATAAGGGAAACATTAATCAAAGCGGGGCTTTTGAATTTACATATGAGAAAATAGACCGAATCTACGGCTACAGTGTCATCCCGGATTTAGACTGGGTTTTGCTGGTAAAGCAGGATGTCTCAGAAATCATTAACCTGGCTGTTATTATTTTTTATGTTCTTTTCTGGGCTATTTTTGTGCTTACGGTAATCGTCATTGTTGTCAGTAATAAGTTTGCAAAGAATTATACGGCTCCCATCATTGAATTAAAAGATACCATGCGAACTGCTTCCGATGGAAATCTGGAAGTCCAGTCCAACCTAAAGGCGAAAAATGAATTTGGTGAGCTGTCACGAAGTCTTAATAAAATGCTTCATATAATTAAGGGCAATTATAATGAACTCACTGCCATGCACGAAGAATTAATTACCAACGAAGAACAATTAAGAAACAACTACAACCGTATCGAATACCTGGCTTACCATGATGTACTGACCAATCTTCCCAATAAACTTGCTTTTACGGAACGGGTTAATTCTACCCTCTCCCTATCCCCTGGTTCGAATAAACTCCATGCCGTATATTTTGTGGATCTGGATAATTTTAAAACCGTAAATGATACTCTGGGACACGATTACGGCGACATTTTGTTATCGCAAACAGCTGATCAGCTGTTGTCTTTAATTACCACAGATGACATACTGGCAAGAGCGGGCGGTGATGAATTTTTGATTTTCGCGGAGAATCTGGATACCCAGAAGGAGGCACTGGATTTTGCCGCCAGGGTAATTGATGCTTTTAAAAGACCTTTTACCTTAAATGGAGAACTAGCCTATGTATCCATGAGTATTGGAATTGCCCTGTACCCGAAAAACGGCACCCAGACTAATTCCCTCATAAAGAATGCGGACATCGCCATGTACAAATCCAAGGATACGGGGAAAAACAAATATACTTTATTTGACAAGAGCATGGAAGACGAATTAAATAGAAATGCCCTTATTCTGGATGTACTCCGTGGTGCGATCATAAATAATGAAATCTATGCGGTTTACCAACCCCAGATAAATATAAACAGTAATAAGATAATAGGCTTTGAAGCCCTGATGCGAATTGAAAGCACGAAACTTGGAAAACTTCCGCCCTATGAATTTATACCTATCGCCGAGGAAAGCGGTCTCATAGTGGAACTAGGTGAATGGATTTTAAAGGAAGCCTGCAGATTTAATAAGAGTCTTATGGATTTGGGGTATCCGCCTTATATCGTTTCCGTCAATATATCATCGGTGCAGATAAACCGGGCGGGATTTGTAACTATGGTGGATAATGTCCTAAAGGAAACCGGGCTTCCCCCTAATTATCTGGAACTCGAAATAACGGAAAGTACTATTGTTTCTTCTATTACAAATGCCGTAGATTTACTGCAAAGCCTTCAGGATTTAGGTGTTCGCATCTCCCTGGATGACTTTGGTACAGGGTACTCCTCTTTAAACTACTTAACCAGTATGCCTATTAACACCCTTAAGATTGATAAATCTTTTATTGACAATATCAGCCGTAACGAAAAAGATTCCCTCATCGCAGAAGCTATCATACAACTGGCTCACAGTATTGAAGTAGAGGTAATTGCAGAAGGTGCGGAATTTAATGACCAGCTCTTTGTTCTGAAGGATAAAAAATGCGATATGGTTCAGGGTTATGTCTACAGCAAGCCCCTGCCGGCATCCCGAATGCTGGCCATATTGGATTCCAATGATATTAAAACTCTTAATTCCTGACAGAATCACAAAATTTTAGCCAGATAAGTTTAAGCTTAAAGCTTAAACTTATCTGGCTGCATATTTTTTTATAATATGATCAAAACTACTGTTTCTGCCGCTATAGGATACAAACAGTTTTTTTGAAATATCCAGGCTCATTATTCCTAGAAATGATTTGGCATCCATAATAATTCTGTTGTGGAAGATATCAATATCAAAATCACACTGTTCCGCAGTAGTGACAAAATCCAGAACTTCTTCCGGTGAACTAAGCTTTATCTGTTTGGTTTCCACCTGATTTTTCCTCCTAACAGCGAACATGCCTGTCCAGCTGTTATAAAATGTTTATTTAAACAACATCATCTGTTATATCATGTTTCTTTCGATAAGTCAATTGGCAGAATCTGAGGTATTTTATATAAAATAATTGATTTTATACTATTTTGATAAAAATCTGCTGTCAGACACAACAGAATTGTTGACTTGTCACAGAAAAACCGTCGTTTTCCGGGTCAGGAATGACCATTTAAGGCTAAGGATGACAGCTGTCGGCATAATTTTCTACGACTTATCCAAATCTCCGGTCATATTCTTTTATTAACCCATGTATATATTATACAATCCTTAGGGGTTTATATCTCCTATTTGACTATTTCCATTTCTGATCCGGATGTATTATAATGTAAAGGAGTTGGAAACCTATTCCATTCGCTTATGCCTTTCTCGGGTATTCCCGTTCCGAATGCCCCTTAGTTACGGCAGCGGCAGGCAGAAGAATCGCCACAGTTTTCTAGAGATTACATGTAATATTAGTAATATCTGAAGAGCCTTGTTACATGTAATTTAAAAGAGATATAATTAAAGAAAGGAATGCCACAAACTAATTTTTACTAAATTGAAACAAGTTTCTTATTTTATACTGTGGCAGTAACGGGTATTATTATGGAATTTAAGAAGTTGCAGGAAATAACGGCTGATATTAAGATAAATATTGAAAAAGTAATTGTAGGCAAGTCGGAAGTAATCGAGCTGATACTGACTTCACTTCTGGCCGGCGGCCATATACTCCTTGAGGATGTACCGGGAACCGGCAAAACCGTCCTTGCCAAATCCCTTGCCAGGTCAATTGAGGCGGATTTTAAGAGAATCCAGTTTACCCCTGACCTGCTGCCTTCCGATATTACGGGACTGAATTATTATAATCAGAAAGAGGGGGAGTTTACCTTCCGCAGCGGCCCGGTTTTTACCAACATCCTATTGGCTGATGAAATAAACCGTGCCACACCAAGAACCCAGTCCAGTCTGCTTGAATGTATGGAAGAAAAACAAATTACCATTGACGGTTTAACCCATATTTTAGAAAAACCCTTTTTAGTAATTGCGACCCAGAACCCGGTTGAAACCGCCGGTACCTTTCCTCTTCCGGAAGCTCAGCTGGACCGGTTTCTGATGCAGATCGGCATGGGTTTTCCGGATATTAAGGATGAGATTGCCATATTAAACCGGTTTATTCATGACAACCCTCTGGAAGATTTACAAAACGTATGCAGCCGGGAGGACCTGCTTGCGATGCAGACATTGATAAAGTCCGTATATATTCATCCTGCCCTGACGGAATATATGGTATCCCTGGTGAACCGGACCAGAAGCCATAAAAATATTGTCCTGGGTGTAAGCCCCAGAGGCAGCCTGGCATTTTTAAGGGCTGTTCAGGCTTATGCCGCATTAAAGGGTTTTAACTATGTGGTACCAGAGTTTATTCAAAAGATCGCACCTTTTGTATTGGGGCACCGGCTCATTTTAAGGACTGGGTTCCAACGAGGTTCCGGCGCTTTTGATATTCTTCAGGATATCTTAGCTCAGGTGCCGGTTCCCACCGAGGACTTTACCCAGACAGGAATGAGGTAAATTATGATACTGCTCTCAGCCATGCTAGGTGCTCTGATTTTGTACCTGCTGCAGAATTACATTTATCGAAAGTACTGGAATAAAAACCTGTCCGTAGGATTAAACTTTTCCGCGGAAAAGGCAGTGGAAGGTGACGAACTGGTTTTATATGAAACTGTGCTGAACAAAAAACTGCTTCCTCTCCCCATCCTGAAAGTAAAGTTTAAGACTTCAAAGTACTTAAGCTTTCAAAATATGAATAACTCCAATATAACAGATCATTATTACCGGAATGATTTGCTTTCTGTTATGACGTATCAGAAGTTTACCAGAGCTCTGCCCTTTATGTGCAGCCGCAGAGGTTACTACACCATCCATAATACAGATGCCGTCTGCTCCGATTTATTCCTGACTTTTGAAGCAGTTACCACTTTTGATACGTATATCCATTTATATGTTTATCCTAAACCGGTGGATTATGATAACTTTCAGACACCCTTTAAAATGATGATGGGAACGGTTCTCACCAAGCGTTTTATAAACGAAGATCCTTTTGAGTTCCGCGGAATCCGTGAGTACCAGACCTATGACAATTTGAAAGCGGTAAACTGGAAGGCATCTGCCAAAACCGGTGCACTTAAGGTTAATGTTAATGATTACACCTCTTCCCAGAAGGTCATAATCTATTTGAATCTGGAACCAGATACGATCTGGAAGCACGAAGACCTGGAAGAAGAAAGTATCCGACTGGCCTCCTCACTGGCCTCCGCTTTTACCGCCCAGGGTATTCCGACTTCCCTCCATACTAACGGCAGAGATATTCTTACCCACGAAACCTTACATGTTCCCGCAGGTTCCGGAATCAGTCACATCAATACCTTTAATGAGGTACTGGCACGAATCGATACAACCCTGGAGGTTCCTGCCTTTGTTCCTACCTTTGGAGAGGAATGCAGTCAAACCAGTGAACAAGACTATATGGTTATCATATCCTTTTACCAGAAAGATGACCTGGTACAGCTCATAAAAAAACTTTCGGAAGCCGGAACCGATTTTTCCTGGATCATTCCGGTAAGTAAAGAGGTAGCCGTTACCGCCCCGGAGGAATTAAAGCCTTATATTATACCCTGGGAATCGGACTCCTTATATAGTGCGTAAGAATTGCCAATAAAACTTAAGGAAAAGGGGGGGACTTTTTGAATCATAAATCATACAACCTGCTGATCGATTTTATTAATGTGCTTCTGGGATTTTTCGCTTCATTTGCACTAATCGGGATCGGTATAATTCTAACAACCAGGGATACCGGAACAATATACCGTTCTTTTATCTTACTGCCCGCACCTTTTATCTCCTGTCTGGCAATACGGTATTTAAAACATATCTGGTCATTTTTAACGCTCCATTTTATACTTATTGCTGTTTACTCCTTTATGGGAGTAAATACCTTTGTGACGGCGTTTTATATAATTTATCTTATCTTATTAACAATTATAGCCTTCACTAAAAGATTGAAGCCGGAGCCTGTCGTGAAATCCAATTCCTCCCTGCTGCTTTTATCTGTATTCGTTATTTTGTATCTGGTAAACCGTTATTTTGACCTGGCAGATTTAGATGGGCTGCTGCTGGGTTTGGTAACTTTATTTATACTACTGTATTTACTAAATATGTATCTCATTAATTTTGATGGGTATTTTAAAAAGCAGACTAATTTATCCGATATTCCGATCAGACAAATTAAAAATACCAATCACATGCTGATGATATTTTTTGCTTGTATCTGCGTTCTGGTTATGCTTATTTTTACTACCCTGCCCTTACAAAGTCTGTTAACAACAGCAGGCAGGCTTCTTTTAAGCCTGTTGCGATTCGTCTTTTCCCTGTTCCCCAATAAAAGCGGGGATACACTCCCTCAGGAGAATACGCAAGCCGAACCCCTCCCCCCTCCTTTCCAATTAACAGACGATAGTAAATACTCCGCTATTCTTGAATTTATTCAGAATGTGATTCTGGGTCTATTGAACATAGCCCTGATAGCCGGTGCTGCCGCATTGGTTATCTATGGTTTATATCGGATATATAAGCTTTTTTATGATAAAAAGAATATTAGTTCAAGGGATAGCACCGAATTTATATCTCCTTTTGATAAGCGGGAAAAGCTTCATAAAGCAACGGAAAGAAAAGGTTACAGCCGCTTTTTCGTTGTCTTCTCCCGTTCCAATAATGACAGGATAAGAAAACTGTTATTCAATGCTGTCAAAGCTCAGAAAAAAGAGTCTCAGCTTACCAATACTTTAACACCGGTCCAGCTGTCGGAATATGCCTTAACCGGTCAGATAGGAAGGTCTTTGGATTCTCCTGTGAAGGAAAAGATTACAGAATTAGCTGCTTATTATGAAATAGCCCGGTATAGCACTTATGAGTGCACAAAAGAAGATGTATCGCAGGTTAAGAATATACTAAAAAAGTATCAGGTTAATCAGAGTATCAGATAAAGCTTTGTAAATTTTATTGATGGCTTATTAGATGCCCTATAAAATTTTTTAGTTTCCTTAAAATATTCTTGACAATTAACACAATTCATTGTATTATAAATAAGCAATGTTGATATGCATTTGCTTGTATAGGGGATTGGTCAAATGGTATGACAAGGGTCTCCAAAACCTTTAGCGGGAGTTCGATTCTCTCATCCCCTGTTTAGACATTATCAAAATAGATAATGTCTTTTTTTGTTGGAATTACAGCCTCACCGGGAACAATCTGTTAATATGTTATGCAAAAAACCTCTCCAAATAATCTTACCACTTTTCTAATATCAAATTTATGTTCTGATATAATTATTTTATCTGACTTGGAAGAATCTCACATTACTATTATGTAAAAACTAAGTTTTACTCACTAAAGTAAAAGCCCTATACACTACTTACTGTAATGCATAAGGCTTTATTCGTTATAATGTTTTCTTTCTAGGTACTACTTCCAAAGTATATCCTAAAGGAACTAAAACCTTTAATATACTATCAATTTGAGGGGAATGGACAGCTGATTCCATTCTTGCAATTACAGGCTGCTTAATATTACATAACTCTGCTAATTGAGATTGTGTAAGCCCCTTTTCTTCTCTAATAGCAACCATAGCTTTAATAATATCTTTTTCTAAATTTATAATACTTTCATCTTCCTGATTTATATTCAATACACTTCTTAATTCTTTCCATGTTGAGGCCATAATCACCCATTCCTTTCAATATAATCTAATAGATTACGCTTTGCCTGTTCTATTTCTCTTTTTGGTGTTTTTTGAGTTTTCTTTGTAAATTGATGAAGTAACACAAACTTATTATCTTTATAGTATGCATATAATATACGGTTATCCAGTGGTCTTAGTTCCCATATTTCACCGTCTAGGTGTTTTGACACTGGCTCACCCACTCTTGTTCCAAGCTCTTCAAGTAAATCAAAATAAGCTATAATCTTATTACGGTTTATTCTGGAATTTTTATCTTTTAAAGCTTTTTTTCCAGTTCCCAGATAAACTCTTTGATTTCACTATTACCATTTTTATCTTCATAAAAAAGTATTTCGTACATTATCTCTCCTTAACTCATATACTATTATAGCATATTTGTTATAATAGTCAATAGCAAATATGCTATAATATGTCAATTTATTCCATTCAGTTCTTAAGTATTAAATAATTAGCCATACCACTATTAATGTAATACTCTTGTTATAAAACTGAATTTATATTGTTCAAAAAATTAGTAATGAAATAAAGTAAGACTATAATAATCCCCTGTTTAGACATTATAAAAATAAATAAAAAATAATACACAGGCTTTCCCTTTTATTACAAAAGAAAGTCTGTGTATTTTATATTATACGGTCACTCTTCCGTCTTTATGATTTGAATCAATTTTTTCTGTTTCAATGTGAAACCGGATAAACCATACCGTAAACAGCATGATTAGAAATCCAATGAAATTCAGCACCTGCTGGGCATATATATGTGCTCCCAGTATGCTAATATCCGCTTTTTGGAGTATATCAAGCAAAAATCCACCAAAAATTGAAACCAGAAAACCAAATACTCCCGATATAGAAGAAACCAATGTCAGCCAGATCATTCTTTTTTCATTCTGGAAAAAGTCCAGCTGAATTCCAAATAATCCGATACCCACAAATGCCCAGGCCGTAGATGCTATAATATTACTTAGAATATACATCGGATATGCATTACCGGGCACTGTTAAAGCATTGGCGAACATATTAAAGCCAAGAATCAGAAGAGAATAACGCAGTAATCTGGCCATTCCATATTTGTCCGCTAATCTTCCTAATTTGGGTGATATGTAAATCCGGTACAGATTGGCAAAAAATATAACCATCATAATAAAAGTATATGGTAAAGACAGTTCATTAATTTGATAGCTGGGATTAAAGGGCAGGCAGATGTAAAAGGAAAAAATGTATAAGCACTGCAGGGTAAAAGCTTTTCTGAATTTGCGGTTCTGGAAGGCCTCCTTGATTTCAGCCGTTATGGCTTTTTCCCGTCCTTTTCCGGCTTTCTCGGTCTCTTTTGCTTTTTTGGCCAGCCTGCCATGCATTTCTTTTCCTTCTGTATTGGTATAAGACAGTTTCGGCTCCTTCATTTTCGAAAAGGCAACGAAATTAATCATTACAAGCAAAAATATAATGACACCAATAATAATAAACCCTGTTTCCAGATTTCTCGCTTTAAAGAAATCCAGAATAATACCTCCTGTAAGCATAGTACTGGATACGACAAATACGGCTATCGAGTCTTTAATCGTAAAGTACTTACCTCTTAATCTGCTGGGAACCAGACTGGCAATCCAGTCCTGGGAAGCAGGCGTCCCTACCTGTACAAATAATTGGCCTGCAAAATAAAGGATTACAATAAGCAGCGCCTTCCGGTTACTGCTAATGGACAATAAAGGTATAAAATAAATTACGGCGAACAACAGTCTTTGCAATGCCGTAAAGCATACCAGGAATTTATATTTCTTCAGCTTTTTAAAATAATTAATAAGAAAAATCTGGGATATGGCAGCAAGACTTACCAGGGAGGTAATAATTCCGATATTAGCATCCGATATGCCGCAAAATGACATTAAGGTTGCCAAAAAAGTTCCGCCTGAAAGTTGTCCGATGGTCTGGACTGCACTGTCTCCTACCGTAAAGCATACTCTGCTTTTTTTTAAATCTTTTTTGCTTTCAGGTAATGCCATAAAATAGATTCTGCGCAGCCTGGCTAATAAAAACCTGTTGATAAACATTAAGTTGTTTAACATTTAATTAAAAATCCCTCCGTATCTTTTGTCCCTGTATTCATCCTCTCCCTGCATGCAAAACAGGCTGGTAATGGTTTGTCCCATTAATAATCATTGTACGTCAGGATACATTATAGTGTATAGAATAACAAATGTAAATGGAGTTAATCATGGTTTTCATGTCATTTGTTACAATAATAAAAACTGTTTCAAATAGATTAATAAACACTGCTATTTCATAATTAACCAGTGCATTGTCTCATTAAGCTTCAGTGAGATAGTGCACTGGCAGGCTATATATCTGAATATGATCATTTATTATGAATTTGCGGCTTTTTTCAATACGGTTACTAATATGTAGCATCATAAACTTGATAATATCCCTGAGGAAAACCGCAGATCGGGCAAATTTCCGGGGCACATACACCTCCCAGAATATTACCGCAGTTAATACATACCCACAATACACTCTGCGGTTTGCAAAAAACCTGATTATTCTGTATGTCATCGGCAAAAGTACGGAAAATAACTTCACTATTCAGTTCAATATTGGCTACCCCGTCAAATAAAGCGCCAATCGCGGCAAATCCTTCTTGTCTGGCTGTCTCGGCATATTCCCGGTAGATATTATTCCCCTTCCTGCCCTCTGCTTCGGCTCCTTCCAACAGATTCGTCAGAGTATCCGGTATTACGCCGTCATTTAGTAATCTCAACCATATTCTTGCATGTTCTCTTTCATATCCCGATATTACATCAAATGCATATCCGATTTGCTGATAATCCTGCTCCCTTGCCCGAATACCATATATCTCATATTTGC
>JAEZSL010000385.1 GCA_023443925.1 Bacillota bacterium
CCGGGAGTCCCTGGTATCCAGTATTGCGGGTTTATATAAAAATGTGCTCCGGGAAATCAGTGAGAAAGAAAAAAAGGATAAGAAATATTCTGAGTTGGTGAACCGTGCCATTGCTTATCAAAGGGAATTCTTTCACAGACCCATCAGCCTGCGTATGATTGCCGCAAGCATCGGGGTAAGCAGTTCCTATTTAAGCCGGCTGTTTCATGAGGAGACAACCCTTACGGTCACCGAATATTTAAACAATATCCGCCTGGAGGCGGCCAAGAAACTGCTGGAGGACGGACATCCTTTAAAAGATATAGTTTCCAGATGCGGCTTTCGCAATTACGGGTATTTCCTGCGTGTTTTTAAGGAATATACCGGTAAAACGACGAAGGAATACTTAAACAAGGGGAAGGGCGAAATCAGGAAGCAGTAAAAATAGTGAATATTTAAGTAAAAATAAAGATGTAAATCACCCATACGGAAGACTCCATCGATGTTAAAATCCTTATATCAGAAATTATTACGGGGCAACGCATATTATCATGACTTAGGAACACTGCTCTGCCGGTAATGGTTTTCATGAAAGGAGAAGGTAAATGAAAAGGAAAATGAAAAAACTGACCGCATTATTATTAAGCGGAATTCTGACAGCCGGACTACTTACAGGCTGCGGTAAGTCAGGCACTGAGACAACGGGAGGAAAAGAGGCGGAAACAAAAACCGCAGAAGCACAGACCCAGGGTAGTGAGGAAAGTGGGGAATCCAACTTAAACCTTGAGGGTTTTCCCATTGTCAATGATACCATCACATTGACCGTATACGGAGCCAGAGATCAAAACCAGGCACCGTGGAAAGATGTTATGGTACTAAATAAATATGAAGAAATGACCAATATCCATATGGACTATCAGGAGGTACCAAGCGACGGCTTTGAAGAAAACAAACAGCTTTTATTTGCCTCCAATGAGCTTCCGGACATCTTCTTAAGAAGTGCCCTGAATTCATCCCAGATCTCCACCTATGGAGTAGGCAGCGGGCAGCTTATGGTACTGGATGATCTGATTGAACAATATGCCCCCAACCTTTCTAAGTTCTATGAAGAGAATCCGCTGATCAAACAGGCAGTTACTGCTTCTGACGGTCATATGTATACGATTCCGGCAATTGATATCAGTGCGACGGGCCGTATGGGCTTCAAACAATGGATTAATCAGAAATGGCTGGATAACTTAGACTTGGAGATGCCTACCAATTTGGAAGAGTTCAAAAAGGTTCTCATCGCATTCAGGGACAACGATCCCAATGGAAACGGACAGCAGGATGAAATACCTCTTGGTATAAGAGATGCGGATTCCATCTATAGCCTGGGCGGCAGCTTTGGACTGTATCACCAGATGCAGGATACTTATAATATCGATGAAAACGGCACAGTGCATAACTGGCTGTGTGATGATGAATTCAAAGATTACCTTATGTATTTGAATGATTTATATAAAGAAGGGCTTCTGTGGCAGGACTATTATAAGGGTGATATACCGGCCTGGCGCAGTAACCTGGCAAGTGAATTCTATGGAGCCATGTATATGCCTTATTCCGATGTATTTAAAAACTGTGAAGAGAGTTATACCGGCTATGAACCTTTGCTGGGACCTGGCGGAAAACAGCTCTGGGCGGATGCAAACAGCGGTATTTCTGCTATGGGTAGTTTCGCATTAAGCAGTACCTGTTCCAATCCGGAAGCCGCTATGAGATGGGTGGATTATTTCTATGGAACAGAAGGAGAACTTTTCTTTACCTATGGTATCGAAGGGGAGACCTATGATTTAGATTCCAACAATGCGCCCCAGTTTAAAGATGAAATATTAAACAGCCCCGACGGTTTTATGACAGCACTTGGTAAGATTAATCTGGTACCGGGCGGCGGTTTCCCTTGTCTTAGAACAGATAGTACGGACAGCGTAGTAGCCAGCCAGCGTACCAAAGATGCGGCAGCTAAATTAATGAATTATCTGCCTGAAAAAGTATATGCCAAACCGGCAGTTAGTATGGAGGATGCAGAACGGGTAACCACCATTGAACAGGATCTTAATAATTACAGAAAAGAAGCAGTCGCTAAATTTATAATTGGTGAGTGGGGCTTTGATAAATGGGAGGAATACTCTTCGACTTTAGAAAAAATCGGAATTCGTGATCTGGAGGAAATCTATCAGAGAGCACTGGATGCTGCAAAGCAGTAAAAACCAGAAGCCGGAAGCCAAGTACCCGCTTCCGGCTTCTGATTTCAGACAGTTCGCCAGGACGGTAATTACCTGGTTTATGCAGAAAATGAGAGGTGGTTTTATGAAAGGAAAACAGAAAAAGCTTTGGAAAGATATCTCTAAAAATGCCGGACTCTATGTGCTGCTTGCAATACCGGTCATCTGGTATATCGTATTTAAATACGTTCCCATGTACGGAATTCAGATTGCTTTTCGCAGATTTAACCCGACCCTTGGTATTACAGGCAGTCCCTGGGTGGGAATGACTTATTTTAAACAGTTTTTCGAATCTTACTATTTTAAGGATGTCTTAGCAAATACGGTAACCCTGAGCTTATTTACTCTGGCGATTGGATTTCCGGTACCTATTTTCCTGGCACTTTTAATCAATGAAATCAAGAATTCAAAACTAAAGAAAGCAGTACAGAATATTACCTATATACCGAATTTCCTGTCAGTAGTCGTAATTGTTAGTATGCTGTCTTTGTTTTCAAATAAAGAGTACGGTCTTTTTAATCAGATAACAGCTATATTCGGAGCAGCCCCGGTAGATTATATGTCAAGGCCCTCCTCGTTCCAGCCTCTCTATGTTTTCTCAAATGTATGGCAGCATATGGGCTTTAATGCGATTATTTATATTGCGGCACTCAGCGCGGTAGATCCGCAGTTATATGAAGCTTCCTCCATAGACGGAGCCAGCAGACTGCAGAAAATCCTGCATATATCCATTCCGTCCATTATGGGAACAATTCTTATTTTACTTATTATGCGAATCGGAAATATCATGAGCGTAGGATTTGAGAAAGTGCTTTTAATGCAGAACGATGTAACGCTTTCTGCCAGTGAGATTATCTCCACTTTTATTTATAAGAACGGTATTCAAAAAGGACAGTTCAGTTACAGTACGGCAGTGGGAATCTTTAATTCCGCAATTAATTTTATCCTGCTGGCCAGCGCTAATTTCATCAGTAAAAAAACGGCTAAAACCGGTTTATGGTAGGAGGTTCAGGTGTGAAAAGTAAAAATGCAAAATTATTACGCAGTGATAAGACATTCGATTTTATTGTAGGTTTTTTTGGAATTCTTATTATTCTCCTTGTGCTGGTTCCGTTGATTTTTGTGCTTGCGGCTTCCTTATCGGATCCGGATCTGGTTTTAAAAGGCAAGGTATTACTCTGGCCAAGGGGTTTTACTCTAAAAGCATATTCTATGGTTTTTCAGAACAAAGATATCTGGAGAGGGTTTTTTAATACCCTGTTTTATGCCACGGCGGGAACTACGATAAGTGTCATACTTACGATTCTGGCTGCCTACCCCTTATCCAGGAAAAACTTAAAGGGCAGAAATTTTATCATGATGGGTATCCTCTTTACCATGTATTTCAGCGGCGGTATGGTACCTACCTATCTGCTGGTCAGAGATTTGGGTATGTACAATACGATTTGGGCTATTTTAATACCCGGTGCGCTCTCAACCTACAATTTGATAGTAGCAAAAACATTTTTTGAAAACAGCATACCGGAAGAATTATATGAATCCGCCAGATTGGATGGCTGCGGCAATATTACCATGCTGCTTAAAATCGTACTTCCCTTAAGTAAGGCTATTATGGCTGTGCTGGTTATCTATTATGCGGTAGATATATGGAACGCTTATTTTGATGCTCTGATTTACTTAAAGGATGCCGCAAAACATCCGCTGCAGATTATCCTGAGAAATATTCTCTTACTGGGTCAGACAGAACAGATGGGAACCAATGATGCGGGTATGGCGGAGAAAATAAAGATGGCGGAAGCGATAAAGTACTCAGCCATCGTCATCTCCAGTATACCGATGTTGATTTTATATCCCTTTGTACAGAAATATTTTGTAAAGGGTGTTATGATAGGTGCTGTGAAAGGATAGTGAATGCCATGGAAAAGAAGAAACCCAATATTATTATCGTTATGACGGATCAGCAAAGAGCGGATCTGCGCAAGAGCTGCGGGTATGAACTGGATACCATGCCCTTTCTGGATGAATGGGCCAGGGGAGGCGTAGATTTTGAACGGGCCTATACGCCCAATCCCACCTGTATGCCGGCCAGGGTAAGTATGTTTACCGGGCGGTACAGCCAATGTCATCAGGTTCGAACCAACCACAACCGAGTGGATGCTCTGTATACGGAGGATCTGCTGGACGTATTAAAACAAAACGGCTATATGACCGCGCTCTGCGGCAAGAACCATTCCCAGCATGATGTACGGGATTTTGATTTTCATGATACCTGCGGGCACTTAGGCTATGAGGGAGAAACCAATGAGACGCCGGAGGAGATCAATTTTGCCGATTTTTTATGTGCTACAAACCACATGGAAAGCCATACCCCTTCACCGGGAGGGATTCAGGTACAGCACCCTTACCGGAATGTTTCTTCAGCACTAGAGTTTATTGACAGTATTGAAAGTAATCAGCCCTTTTTTACCTGGTTATCTTTTGCAGAGCCGCACAATCCTTACCAGGTGCCAAGCCCTTATTATGATATGTTTCCGCCGGAAGAACTTCCGCCCCTTCATGGAACGGCAGAGAACCTGAAAGAAAAAGGTGAGCGTTTTGTCTGGCTGCGGAATGTCTGGGAAAAAGTGATGGGAGATCAGATAGATGAAAGAATACAAAGAGCACGTTCTAATTATCACGGCATGCTGCGGCTCATTGACGACCAGATAAAACGACTGGTGGAAGGTCTTAAAGAGAGGGAGCTGGAGAAAGACACCATTGTGATCTTCGTATCCGACCATGGAGATTTTGCCGGTGAATACGGCCTGATTCGGAAAGGTTCTGACCTGCCGGATCTGCTTTCTCATATACCTATGATCTGGAAAGGGCCGGGTATCAAAGCACAGGGCAGGTTAAAGGAAGCTTTTGTCAGCCTCATTGACATTCTTCCCACCCTATGCGATCTGCTGGATATCGAAGCTCCTTTCGGATGCCAGGGAAAGAGCATACTACCCCTGCTTAAGAATGAAGATATTCCGGCACAGGAATTTGATGAGGCTTATTCAGAGAGCGGTTTTTCAGGACTTTACTGGGAGGAAGAAGATGAACTGACCCTTGCGGCAGAAGGCGCTTCTTCGGAGGAATGGGATCGGTTTGACTGTCTGAATACCTGGACACAATGCGGTCAGGTAAGGGCATTGTGGAAGGGAAATTACCGGATTCAAGTGGATATGCTGGGTAAAGGATATCTGTATAACAGGGAGCAGGACCCTTATGAGCTTAATAATCTATGGGAAGATCCATCGACGCAGACAGTAAAAACAGAGCTGCTGTCCGCACTCACCGCAGCAATGTTAAAAGCTGCAGATCCGCTTCCGGTACCCCATAACCGATACAGAACCAAGGTACATCCCAAAGGCTACTGGAACCAGCCTTATGTTTCCGGCGATCCGGGGGTAAGGAATATGGGGGCCATTGGAAATCATTTTAAAGAAAGATAAGGATGAGGTTAGTGTGAAATAAAATACATTTCACACTTCTTATTTTGGCAGTACCGCAAGCAAGCTTGCGGTATGCATGGGTGTAAGTGTTAAATAAAATACATTTCACACCCTGCTTTATGCCATGGAAGTGAGTCATTAATTGATTTATATTACGAATGCGGATTCTGCGGGATCCGCATTTCTATGCTTATAAGCCGGGAATCATAAAAACTTCTTTCTCCTAAAATACAGGATACAAATGACAGCAACGATAATGCTGATAATAATTACAAAGAGATATCCATATTTCCAGCTTAATTCCGGCATATAGGTAAAATTCATGCCGTACCAGCCTACGATCAGGGTCAGAGGGAGAAATATGGTGGTAACCACAGTGAATAATTTCATGATTTTGTTAAGGTTGTAATCCAGCTGGGCATGATAAGCGTCTCTTACATGGATACAATAATCCTTAAGGGTCTTGGTGTTATTGCTAAGGCGGGTTACCCGGTTGGTGAACAACCGGAAATATCTGAGATTGGTCTCATTAAAGATGTCCAGGGCATTCTCTTCCAGCTCCTCGCCGATGACAATTAACTGCTCATAGAAATTATCCAACAGCAGAAGTCTTTTGCGGATACCGGTTATTTCATAGTTAAAATTCCGGTCCGGCTGGCTGTCGTTAATTTTATCTTCATGAAGGCTTATTTCTTCTTCAATTTTTTCAAGACTGGAATAATTGTCATAAACCAGACGCTCTAAAAAGCCGTAAACCAGCCGTTCTAACGTCATTCTGGACGGGCTGACATGTTTGAGGGATTCAAAGAGCTGCGTCTTCATACTGTCATCCTGGTCTTCGATGGTTACAAGCAGAAACAGGTTATGTTTAATATAAATTCCGATCCGGTCCTGAAGGCGTATAAAATGCTTTGTTTCTATGCCGGTAATAATTCCAAAATGATAATCCTCATAACTTTCGAGTTCACCGTGAAACTGGTGTATATCTTTTTTGCAGGCTATAACGGTGGACAGGGAAAAGCCGAATTCCTCATAAGATTCTTCCAGCTCGTCCACGGAAATTATACCGAAGGTTAACAGTTCCGGGTTAAATTCCCGGGTAGATACAGGGTGCATATCGTTTTGAATCTGATATAACATGATTCGGTTCCTTTCTGAATTCAGATATTCTATAGATCTTTAATAGGTCTAGTGTGAAATAAAATACATTTCACACCCTGATTTGAGGCAGTAAATCATCTGCCTGCAGATGACTTATGCCATGGGAGCTAGTATTTGGAAGATTAAATTATTTCATTGGGGTAAGCTGTTATCCAGAGTATACCATAAAGCAGCTAAATAGAAAATAAAATTCCGCGCTGATTTATCGGATTGAAACTTCTTTCTGACCAGAAGAAACATGTCAGATGTATCATAAAATAAAGAGTATTGTAACACAATAAACTAAACATGCATTATTACATGTATTATTAGGAATCAATATACAAGTTACGGATGTCTGTGGTTAACATAAAAGGCTGTAGAATAATATAGCTGGTATATATAAGCAGAACAAATTGTATTCATTAGATTTTTTAATAAATGACTGTGCAAAATTAGATTGATTAATCAATCCATTCGTGTATAATATACCTGTTCCTAAATTTTATATGAACTTTATAAATTAATTTTAAAGTTAAGAGGTCCATTTTGCAATCGCTTTTTGGGATTCTCTTAAAAATAAAACGTTAAGGAGAAAGTTATGGAAAAATTTTTCAAACTTAAGCAAAACGGTACAACAATCTCAACAGAAGTGGTTGCAGGTATTACCACATTTTTTGCAATGGCCTACATTATCTTTGTTAACCCTCAGATGTTAAGTCAGACAAATATACCGAGCGGGGCGGTATTTCTGGCAACGATTATTGCATCGGTTGCAGGAACTCTGGTTATGGGACTTTTTGCAAATGTGCCTTATGCACAGGCTCCTGGTATGGGTTTAAATGCATTCTTTACGTATACGGTTGTTTTTGGATTAGGCTTTTCCTGGCAGCAGGCTCTGGCAATGGTATTTTTATGCGGTATTATTAATATCCTGATTACGGTTACCAAGATCCGTAAATTAATTATCAAAGCTATCCCGGGTAGTGTACAGAGTGCTATTGGCGGCGGTATCGGTATTTTCATTGCCTATATCGGTATAAAAAATGCAGGTCTTCTGAAGTTCACAGCGGATCCCGGCACATATACCCAGTTAGATGGCGGTACTGTAATTGCAAACAGCGGTATTGTACCGGCATTGGTTGATTTTAACAGTCCTGGAGTTATTCTGGCTTTAATCGGTATTCTCCTCATGTTTGTCCTTTTGGTCTTAAAAGTTAGGGGTGCTATTTTGATCGGCATCGCAGCTACGACTGTCATCGGTATTCCAATGGGCGTTGTGGATTTATCAGCCCTTAGTACAACTGCAGGTTTGGGAGATTCCTTTAATCAGCTTGGGACAACCTTTGGTGCTGCACTTGGTAAGGACGGTATTTTATCCCTTTTTAGTGATACTTCCAAAATACCTCTTGTATTAATGACAATTTTCGCATTCAGCTTATCCGATACCTTTGATACCCTGGGAACCTTTATCGGAACCGGAAAAAGAACCGGTATTTTTGATGCTGCGGATGAAAAAGCACTTCAGGATGGTTCTGGTTTTAAATCAAAGATGGACAAGGCATTATTTGCAGACTCTGTAGCTACTTCCATCGGTGCTATTTTTGGTACTTCCAACACAACCACTTATGTGGAAAGCGCAGCTGGTATTGGTGCGGGTGGACGTACCGGCCTGACCTCCGTGGTAACGGCTTTGTTATTCGTTATCAGTATGTTCCTGGCACCTTTTGTAGGCATTGTTCCTGCCCAGGCTACTGCTCCGGCATTAATCGCTGTTGGTATCATGATGTTAGCTTCTTTTAAAGAAGTTAACTGGTCAGATTTGGATGAAGCAATACCGGCATTTTTTGCAGCAATCTTTATGGCATTATGCTACAGCATTTCTTATGGTATTGCAGCCGGTTTTATATTCTATTGCCTGGTTAAGATCTGCAAAGGTAAAATAAAGGAAATACATCCTGTTCTTTGGGTTGCAACCGGTTTATTTATCCTTAACTTTATTATTTTAGCAAGACTGCAATAGTAATCCGAACTGCGTAACTTTCTTCATAAATGCCCTGAATCAGTAATCCAAAGATGATTATCTTTTCATTATTGATTCGGGGCTTTTTTTGATATAAAATAAAAGGATAAAGAACATATGACAGGAGGTATGGAGGTTGAAGCAAAGAAAAGTGGTACTATTTATTGCAATGAGTCTGGATGGCTATATTGCTGCAGAAGAAGATTCTCTGGAATGGCTTTTTCAGGTTGAGGGAGAAGGAGATAACGGCTATT
>JAEZSL010000061.1 GCA_023443925.1 Bacillota bacterium
ATATCCTGAAAGGGAATATAACCTACGGAACTAACAGAGGAACTGTCTATAATACCGTCAAAGGTAATGGTCAGCAAAGGCTTCCTCTGCAGAGCACGCCCCAAATAAATCAAAAATATAATACTGGATATCACCATTGCCAGGAAACCGGGAAGCCACAACAGTACACGCTTTTCCCGCATGCCTGTAATCCATATGACAACCGCTAAAATTAATATCAACAATCCCAGAAACATTAGTTTTATCGTTTTCGATTGCCTCTCTTCGATTACAATCTTTTCCACAAAAAAACCTCCCTTATGTTTACGGAAACCCTACTATTCGTAAATCATTGTATATTATTTTATATGTTAACAGGGAAAAATGCAAGTGAACAAAGTATTATTTTTCCTATCTTCTTCGAACTTCCGCCCGGTTTTGCATTTTCATTGACGAAAAGGATAACTGTTTAGTATACTGAAGGGAAGACGCCGATTTACAGCGGCTGTATAGCTTATCTCCCCCATCAGAAAGGCGAAAAACTCTATGAATACTTTATACATCTCTGACCTGGACGGAACTTTATTGAATCAAAAGGCAGAATTATCCCCCTATACCGTCCAGACTATTAATACCTTACTCAAAAAAGGGATGAATTTTACCATAGCCACCGCCAGAAGTGCCGCATCGGCAGTTACTATATTAAAAGACCTGGAGCTGACCCTGCCGGTTGTATTAATGAACGGTGTGCTTATTTTTGATCTCTCAACAAAACGTTATCTTAACATTGAATATTTGACACCGGAAAGCCTGTCGTTTATCTACAAGGTTTTAAACGATTTCGGTTTAACCGGATTTTTATATGAAGTGAAGGATCACATGCTCTCCACCTATTATGAAAGCCTTAATAACCAAGGGCAGGTGGAGTTTTATACGGAACGGGTAAATAAATTCCGGAAAGTCTTTACCCAGGTAGAATCCTTCTCCCAGGTAGATCCTGTACATCTTGTTTATCTGTCACTGCTGGATACAAAAGAACATTTGGAGGGTGCCTATCAGATACTTAAGACACGACCTAATATCGCTCTGGCTTATTATAAGGATGTTTATTCCAAAGAAGATTTATGGTATCTGGAGATTTTCAGTTATAGAGCTACCAAATACAATGCCGTGCAGTACTTAAGAAATACCTTTCATTTTGATAAAATAACCGGTTTTGGTGATAACCTCAACGACCTGCCTTTGTTTCGTGCCTGTGAAGAAACCTGTGCCGTTGCCAATGCAAAAACAGAATTAAAAGAGGCTGCCACCAATATAATAGGGAGTAATACCGAGGACGGAGTTGCAAATTGGTTAAGGAGGAATTACCATGACGAACACTTACTTTTATAATACTAAAATTGGTAAACTTGGAATTACCGGCAATGAATCCGGGATTACGAGACTATCCTTTTTCGAAACAATTCCGGCTGATACCGAAATAAAAGAAACCGCTTTGCTGGCGGAAGCCGCAAAACAGCTGGAGGAATACCTGGAAGGTAACCGAACTGCTTTTGATTTAACCCTGCTGCCGGAAGGAACCCCGTTCCAGAAAAAAGTATGGCAGGCTCTGACTGCCATTCCCTATGGTGAAACCTTTTCCTATAAACAATTAGCGATTGCCGTCGGCAACCCCAAGGCCTGCCGGGCGGTAGGTATGGCCAACAATAAGAATCCCCTGGCTATTTTTATCCCCTGCCACCGTGTAATCGGAGCTGACGGAAAACTGGTGGGATATGCAGGAGGTCTTGACCGAAAAGAAACGTTACTTAAGATCGAAAGGAGAAACAGACAGCTTATGTCTGAAGGCAGCGGCGAACATGGAAAACCTGGCAAAACAATTAACGCTTAAATATACACTATTACAGTGTACCTACTGGATCAGCCAATGTGCTATCTACAGTTTTGCAGCTGTATTTCTTCAATCCAGAAATTTTAATAATACACAAATCGGCATAGTACTGGCTCTGGCAGGAATCCTTTCCATCCTGCTGCAGCCCCTGATTGCCTCCTTTGCAGATAAAACCACAAAGGTGTCTCTGCGGCAGATCGTTATCGTACTTATGGCTGCCGTCTATATCCTGGCACTTTTGTTATACATAGCACCGGATTCTTTCTGGCTTGTAGCTGCACTATATATTTTAATTAATGCATTTTCTTTTACTTTGAATCCGCTTTTTAATTCCCTGGCACTGGAATATATGAATCTGGGAGTCCCAATGAATTACGGTCTGTCCAGGGGAATCGGGTCGGTTGCCTTTGCCGTTATGTCCTTTCTTCTGGGCCGGGTAGTGACTCAGTTCGGAGCTGGAATCCTGTTAACCATATTCCTGGTTACTTACTGTTTTGCCATCGCTTCCGCTGTTTTCTTTCAGGTGAAGCTGCCGCAGAACATGCTGTCTGCCGATTTAAACCCGGGTTCTTTAAACTCCCTGACTCAGAATGATTCAGAGACTGATACCAAAACGCCGTCCGGGCTTCTGACCTTTTTCGTAAAGTATAAGCGGTTTATGTTTTTTTTGTGCGGAGTTGCCATGATTTTTTATTCCCACAGCCTGATTAATACTTATCTGATCAATATTATGGAGGCTGCGGGAGGAGGCAGTACGGATATGGGGATATCCCTTTCCATTGCTGCAACCCTTGAACTGCCTGCCATGGCAGGCTTCATTTTTATTGTGAAAAAATACAAATGCAGCCGGCTGGTGGTGGTATCCGCATTTTTCTTTCTGGTTAAGGTATTCATAACCTGGCTCGCTCCAAGTGTATGGATGATTCATCTGTCCCAGACCTGCCAGCTTATCTCCTATGCTTTATTTACCCCAGCCTCCGTCTATTACGTCAACTCCATTATGGATAAATATGACCGGGTAAAAGGCCAGGCCATGCTTGGTGTGGCCACTATAGGTATTGCAGGTTCCGTAGCCAATATTACCGGGGGTAAGATTCTGGATACCCTGGGTGTCTCCGATATGCTATTGCTTGGTACCTGGGTTACGGCTGCGGGCGTTGTTATCATTGCTTTTACCGCCAGGGAGCCACAGCAAAAAGCGGTTTAGAGGATAAAATCATTACCTGCATAAAAAAACTGGTATGCTTCAATTCATGAAGCATGCCAGTTTTTTTATCGATTAAAGTAAATTCGAATACTCTCTTCTATGAATACGAAAGCTTTCGTAAAAAAAGCTTCCGTTAAAACCCACTATTTGCGAATCCTTTTTACACTGGAAGGTATTCCTACGATACTCTGCAGCGGGTTCCATACCGCCAGGGCTATGCTATAATCAATCATAGAGTGTATAATTGTGCCTATCCCAACCAGGCCGATGACCGTAACCAGATACCCCTTTTCGTAATAAGCACCACTCATTCCGCTGCCCCAGTAGAAGATCGTAACTACCGCTACTTCGAAAATGGCATGGATTAAGGATACTAGCAGTCCAAAGAATGCCGTGGTTTTGAATGAATTAAGCAGATTTCCGTTCTTCTTTAATATCAAAGCACCAACGGTAGCAAAAACAATATGACTAAATGCTCTCAGTACTATTACCAGTGGGAAACCAGACATCAGAAACCCGATACTGCTGATTATTGCTACTGCAATTGCAACATAGGGTGATATAAACATGGCGATAAAAATCGGTACATGGCTTGCAAGGGTATAGGACGCCGGCTCAATCATAATTTTGGGAGCAACCATGGGAATCACGATCCCGATTGCACTAAGTAATGCGGCTATGGTCATAATCTGTACTTTGCTTCTTTGATTCATAAAAAACCTCCTGACTCTCTTCCATTGTTTTGCGGACTGTTACTTTCGATCAGTATAATACATATAAATTGGGTGTTTACAGTTTCAATTGCAGCTGTCTTGTCACCTGTAATGTCATACGTATTTTATCGTAACCTGGCGGTAAAGTCAAGTGTAAATTTATCCTGAAGAATTCATTTTCGATTTAATTAATACAGAGTTCATTCTGTTTAATTAAGGCTGGAATAAATTTTTTTATTAAAATATTTAACATGATTTGATTTATTAGATATATTGCACAGAATATAATTCCATACAGTATCAATTACAAAAGGGGAGGGCCTGAATTATTACCCAGCAATATTACTTTTATTATATCTGCAGGTGAAACTGTGAATATCATGTGGAATCAAATTAGTACATTCATACCTATGTTCTCTACTCTATATTCTCTTCTCTATATTCTTTTCTCTAGGTTCTCTACTCTAGGTTCCTTTCTCTATATTCTATTGAATATGGTAATTTTATTATTGTTTAAATAATTTTGATAATATAAATTATTTTAAAAATATTAAACTTTTTCTTGATTTTTCATTAAAATAATGGTAACTTTATACAGTAACATTTATCCAAAAATTATAAGAAAAGGAGGTCATGAAAAATGATTTTAATGTTTATGAATGCAGAACTACAAAATAACACAAGCATGACCGGCCTATGTATAAATGTAACCAGACATATTTAACATAGAATATAGGATGAGCCCGGGTATGCCATACCTGAGGCTTTTTTTGCGGTAACTCTCTAAATTTACACGCTGTGCCAGCCCCAGGTTTATTATACCCGGGGTTTTTTTAATTTACGTGGTTAGTTCTACACGGAGAGGAGTTTTATGAAAGCAAATATTAAAAAATATACCGGATTGTTATACAAATACTTGAAAAGCTGTAAGTTACAGTTGTTTTTCCTGTTTTTGATTATGGGGGGCAGTATTATCATACAATTGCTGAATCCCCAGATCATTCGCTACTTTATTGATGGAATAGAGAAGAAACGACCTATGGAGACCTTGTTCTTTGCGGCTGGACTCTTTATCATTTCTGCACTGATACAGCAGGTACTGGCTGTTGCGTCAACTTATTTCAGCCAGAATATTGGCTGGAAGGCCACCAATTCCCTTCGGCTGGACCTGGTAAAACACTGTCTGGGACTGGATATGACCTTTTTTAAGGAACACCAGTCTGGGGAAATCGTGGAACGAATCGACGGAGATGTAACCGCGCTGTTTAACTTCTTTTCCAAATTATTTGTCAGTTTTATTAATAACCTGTTTTTAATGGCAGGAATTATTATAATCCTGTTTGTTCAAAACCCTCTGATTGGAACTGTTTTTATCCTGTTTCTTTTATTGTCACTGGGTATTATATGGAAAACCCAGGGGGGTGCCACCTATAATTTTGCAAAGGAGCGGGAAATAAATGCCGGCTTTTACGGCTTTTTAGGTGAGCATCTTGGCTGTACGGAAGACATTCAGACCAACGGAGCCGGAACTTATGTTATGAACCGCTTTTACAGCCTGTTAAGGAAATGGCTTCCGGTTCAGTTAAAAGCTTTTTTATCCGGCTATAAAATCTGGATTACCTTAGAAGGCATTTTCGGAATGGGTAATATCATGATTTTTGCCCTTGGAGGATATATGTGGTATACGGACCGTATTTCCATCGGTATGGTATACCTGATGATAAACTATATACAGTTGCTGGAGAAACCCCTGGAGCAGCTAAGGGAACAGCTTTTGGATATTCAAAAAGCCTCCGCCAGTATTATTCGTATGGAAGAGTTATTCCGCATTCAGTCTAAACTTGATACGCAAATAGAGGGGGACGGGGCTGCCTTTGAAAAAGAGCTGGGAGCTTCACCCACGGATAACAGCCTCGGCGCATTAGAAACTGCTTTAGAGCTGGAACAGGTATTCTTTGAATATGAAGAAAAGGTTCCTGTTCTGAAGAACGTATCCTTATCCCTAAAAACTGGCAAGGTTCTTGGAATTCTTGGCCATACCGGCTGCGGAAAGTCTACTTTGGCAAGGCTTATTGTAAGATTTTACGATCCGGTTTCGGGGCGTATCTTACTAAACGGTAAACCCCTTAAGAGTATCGGCAAAGAAGAATTAAGGACACAGATTGCCTATGTAACCCAGGAAGTGCAGTTATTCCATGCCAGTGTCAGGGATAATATCACCTTTTTTAACGAGAAAATTGAGGATTCTTTAATCCTTCAGACCATTTATGAAATGGGTTTGAAAGACTGGTATGAAAACTTAAGTAACGGCCTGGATACCATGATTCAGGCGGGAGGCGGAATGTCTTCCGGTGAAGCCCAGCTTCTGACCCTGGTCCGGCTGTTCTTAAAAAACCCCCGGCTGCTGATTCTGGATGAAGCCTCTGCCAGGCTGGACCCAATAACGGAAAGAATGGTGGATCAGGCTTTATCAAAGCTTATGGAAGGCCGGGCCTGTATCATTATCGCCCACCGGCTTAAAACCGTGGAACGGGCTGATGACATCCTGATACTGGAGGGCGGTTCCATATTGGAATACGGTAAGCGAGAAGCCCTGCTGCAGGATAAGACATCCAAACTAAATGAACTATTACATTACGGCATGGAGGAGGTGCTTGTTTAATGGAAGATAATACTGTAAAGAAAGGAACAGGAAAAACAGAGTCTGCTGCAAAAGTCTCGGTATTGCCCCTGTTCTGGAAAATGATGACTTATAAAACCGGTTTATACACTTTAAACTGTATTCTATGGTCTTTGATACATGTGGAGCCGCTTATTCTCGGGTTGATTTTCAAAGAATTTTTTAATATCTTAAGACCCGGTGAGAAATTTACCATGGACTTGTTTGGAATCATTGCAGTCACTGCGGTATATACCTTGGGCAGAATGTTTAACATTTACTGGGGTGCCATGGTAGATAACGCCCATCGTTTTATTATGAGTGCATTGCTTCGGCGAAACATGTTTGCCGGTATTTTAAAGAAACCCGGTGCTGTCTCCATTCCCTGTTCCCAGGGCGAAGCCTTAAACTGCTTCCGGGATGACGCCGGTACCATAGAAGATTCTATCAGCTGGACTCTGGACTTTATCGGCAATGTGGTATTTGTCATAGTGGCGGTATTTATCATGGTAAGTATTAATGTCCAAATCACTTTGTTTGTATTTACCCCTCTGGTAGCCGTTGTTGCTCTGGTGCAGATACTGCGCTCAAAGCTGCAAAAGTACCGGGAAGCCTCCAGAGAAGCCACCGGACAGGTAACCGGTGCCATGGGAGAAATATTTTCAGCTGTTCAGGCTATAAAAGTAGCCGGTGAAGAGGACAATATCATCCGTCATCTCGAGAAGCTGAATCAAAGAAGACATAAAATGATGTTAAAAGACACCCTGCTGACCCAGACACTGCACTCTGTATTCTATAATACGGTAAGCATTGGTACCGGCTTTATTCTTTTACTGGCAGCCGGCTCTATGAAAAATGGCAGCATGACGGTAGGTGAATTATCTCTTTTTATCTATTACCTGAACTTTATTTCAGATTTCACCAGTTTCTTCGGAAGCTTTATTGCCAATAACCGGCAGGCTAAAGTATCCTTCTTAAGGATTGCGGAATTGATGCAGACAGAGAATCCCGGTCAGGCGGTAGAACATAATGATTTGCACTTAAATGACAGAGAAGAGAAAGTTCAAGGAAAAGGAAAAAGCAGTAAAAAGATAGAACAAAAGGAGGCTGAGGAGTTGAGGAAATTGGCTTCTTTTAACAAGCTGGATTCCTTAAACGGCTTGGAAGTTTTAGGTGACTTGAAATCATCAAACGGTTTACACACTTCAGGTGGCCTGAATATCTCAAATGGCTTGGATTTCCCGGATAGCTTGGATTCCCCAGATAGCTTAGATTCCTCGAATAGCTTGTATAAACTTATTAAACTTACTGTAAAGGGATTGGCCTATCAGTATAACTCCAGCGGAAACGGAATTACAGATGTAAATTTTCAATTAACAAAAGGTTCTTTTACTGTGATTACCGGGCGTATCGGTTCCGGTAAATCTACTTTGCTCAAGGTTCTGCTCGGATTATTGCCCGCAGACCAGGGAACCATAAAGTGGAACGACAGACCGGTTGAGAATCCGGGAGAATTCTTTGTAACACCCCACTGTGCTTATACCCCCCAGGTACCCAATCTGGTCAGTGATACCGTTAAAAACAATATTCTCTTTGGTTTGGCCGAAGAGGAGGCAGATTTAGAAAATTCCCTTTACGGGGCGGTTTTGGAAGAGGATATCCCCCAGTTGGAAAATGGACTGGATACGGTAATCGGCCCCAAAGGTGTAAAACTCTCCGGCGGACAGATACAACGAACAGCCGTAGCCAGAATGTTTGCCAGAAAAGCAGAACTCCTGGTATTTGATGATATATCCAGTGCCCTGGATGTGGAAACAGAAAACAAATTATGGAGCCGGCTTTTTAAAAACCGCCCTGCCACCTGTCTGGTGGTATCCAACCGAAGAGGAGCTCTTAAACAGGCCGACCAGATCATTGTAATGAAAGACGGCAGGATTGAGGCGACTGGCTCTTTAGAGGATTTGCTGGTAAGCTGTGATGAGATGAAGGAAATATGGGGGTATAGCTAAAATGTAAATGATATGGTTCTGCATCTTATTTTTTTATAAAAGATATTTTAAAATTATTTAATTTATTTTATAATTTGTATTGAAAATGGTATAAATTAGCTTTATAATATACTGGTAATAATCGGTATACCCCATCCAGTTATTATAAAGCTAAGTCATGCGGATATGGTTCAGTGGTAGAATGCGAGCTTCCCAAGCTTGAGATGCGGGTCCGATTCCCGTTATCCGCTTATAAATATGTATGGGAAACCTTTAATAATAGGGGTTTCCCATTTTTTAGTTTGTTTAAATCTTTGAGTTCAACTCCATCCAAAATAGTTTCTTTAGACTCTCCATTTATATTTACTGAAACTGGAGAGGATTGTATTCTGCACTTAACATAGTTAACTAACAGTGTTAATCTGTTTAATTAAGGAGATAAAAGTGAAGAAAATTATTATAGCATTATTAGCATCATTAGTAGTAATAATATTTTTTAGTATACAAGCAAATAGTGTATCAGAAAAATATATACCATTAAAATGTGTCGATATCAATGAACTTTCCACTTTACCTTATGAAGATACATATACCTTTCAAGAAGTTCTTACAGATATGCAACATAATAATCTTATAAGTAAAGAAAAAATCAATCAATTTAGAACTAACAATAGTCAAACTTCGACACAATCAAATCAAGAAATACGTTATGCATTATTTTATATGGAAGCATATACTTTTAATAAAGATAAATTTCTTGGCTCCAATACTTATGTATTGCAACCGAGGATATATTTAGGATTACTTTATGATGATAGTACTTTTTCTCCAGTTAAAATAGTTTCTTTAGATTCGCCTTTTATTTTTACTAAAACAGGTGATAGGTGTATATTTATAGGTGATATTTTTAATAAACTTGAATCTGGAAATCGTTTTTTTATGGGGATTAATGGAGATGTTTATAAAACAGCTAAGGAAATAAAGAAAAGATCATCAATTTCCTATAGTACAAGATCTAAAGATTATTTAAGAAACGTAGCATTTGATGTCAAATATTATTCAGCTGAATTGCAACCTTAGATTATATACAAATTTATATTTGTATTTCAGTGCTCCTATTGTATCTATCGAACTATATAATTACATTAGACCCCAGCAATATTGGCAGATAAAAAAAGGCGTTCGACTGCTGCCCAACACCTTTTTATTATCCATCTATTTCAGGTTATCATATTACCACATCCGAACCAGACAAAACGGACAAACTTTTTATTAATTTGCGTTAATTTTATTTTGTAAGGCTTCTTGCAATACTTGTGAAAAGTTAATGTTATGCTCAATGGCAGCTTCATTTAACCAGGAAGGTATGCTCAATGTTTTTTTAACTGCTCTTGATTCATTCTTTTTTAAATATTCCAGCATGTCAAATTGGATTACAACGACATATTGATTGATATCCAGTAATATATCCTGCGGTTTCGAAGGTTCTGGAATTTTAAATTTATTATCTTTTAAGTATGAGATCGTTAACCCCAACGCATTAAATGCCATGTCATATGCTTCTTCTACTGTTTCACCCTGGGTGTTGCATCCTTCAATGTCCGGAAAAAACACTGAATATCCGCCTTCTTCCTCGACTTGAAAAACAGCCGGATAAAATAATCTGTTCATGTAATTACCTCCTGTGTTATAAAATTACCTCTATTGTTCTACAGAGCAAGGGGTTTATTTCAGTCCTGCATCCTTTAGTATTTTTTGTTCCGTCCCCTTTTTAAGGTCTTTACAATGATAAGGAACTGTTGTACATCTGTTAGTTTCTGGATTCTTGAAGAATTTATGTGAACCATCTTGTCTGTCTTCGTAAAATCCATTTTGCATTAATAACTTTATCATTTGCTTTGGTGTCATTGGCATCTTTATAAATCCCCTTTCCTTATCATATACTTATTATACAACGTATTAATACGTATATCAATACTTTTTTACGTATTAATACGTATATTTTAACATAATAAAAGGCACTGTTTAAGTGCCTTAAACTATCTCTTATATCGTTGCCTTACTCTATTGCTCCACTCCGGTTCTTATCTAATTTACAACATAAAATCGTACCCCAAATACCACCCAGGAGCAAAACCTCGAAAATGCCCATAATGTGAATTGTATAGCTCAAAGAAAAATCCAGCAATAATGATATCAGATGGTTAAGTCCCAATACCCAGCAGAGAATCGTCGATTGAATGGTTAGTATTTTCATATATGCAATGTTTTCTTTTAAAAGTGCAACAATAATTGCCCCGATAATACCTATGTTCCATAAAGCTATTTCACGCTGCCAACCCATATTATTCCCCCAGCTTGTATATTGTCCGCTTAAATTTGGCATAAAAAATTGCCAGATAAATGCGCCGCCACAAGCAAGAAGCATGAATATAAGATATAATTTATAGTGCTTAATTGTAATACCCTTCTTGGTTTTTAACATATTAACCTCTTTCCTGAATTTTTAATCTTCGATTAAATATTCGATAATCAGTAGTTGAAAAAAAATTCTTTTGTTTTTTCAACCTAACTCCCTTCTTTGCGCCTTGTTTAAATATTAATTAGCAGGCAAGAAAACTGTTTTGATTTTCGCATCTTAACTCGCGTCTGTACACCAAGGCATACCTACAAGTCAAGATTATAAATTATTTTAGTTTATTGAGCCTCTCAAACGTGAAATTAATTTCATGTTTAAATCATAAACTTCTTACCCATAATTGTCAATGTAATATGAAATGTTTTTCACATTTATTGATACCACCTTAATTTTATTATATAATATCTCTATAAAATTAAGTCAGGTGGCACATTCCGTTTAACCTGCGTTTACATTCCTGTTTTACAATCAGATAATGGAGGATATTTTAATATGGCCAATATAATGATTATAGATGATGACCCGTACATCCGCGAACTTGAGAGAACCTTACTTAGGAACGAAGGCTATACGATTTTCGAAGCCGGCAACGGACGTGAAGGATTGCAGCAGTTAAAAGAAAATAAAATTGATCTATGTGTTCTTGATATTATGATGCCTGAAATGGATGGATATGAATTTTGCCGTCTTGCCAGGAAATATTATCAGGATCTGCCGATTTTGATGCTTACTGCGAAAGGAGATTTAAGCCAAAAAGTGAAAGGCTTTGAACTCGGAGCAGATGATTATTTAACAAAACCCTTTGAGGGAATTGAACTTATCGTACGTGTTAAGTCATTGTTAAAACGATACAAAATAGTTTATGTAGTAGAGATTGGTACTCTCATACTTGATAAATCCAGTTACTCTATTACATGTCATGGAGAACAAAGTGACATCCCTATGAAAGAATTTGAACTTTTGTATAAGCTCGGGTCTATGGCTGGAAAAACACTCACAAGGGATCAGCTTATTGAAGACGTCTGGGGTTATGATTTTGAAGGTAATGAGCGGACGCTGGATGTTCATATTAACCGTTTGCGGGAACGATTTCCCAGTGATATATACCGATTTAAGATCTCCACTATCAGAGGATTAGGTTACCGTCTGGAGGTGCTCCATGAGCAAGCATAGAAAAGATGAAAGGCCTAATATTCCTTGTGGTATCATCATTTCCACTTTAGCATTCGGTTTATGTTTTTGGCTTTCTTATCTGTTGACAAACTTTATCTATCAATTTACCGGTGCACCACCGAAAGCCTGGACATATATTATTACCGGTGTCGCAGGCCTGTACCTTTTTGCAGGCGGTGTAAAAATAATTGTTGATACCCACGGTAAAAAGTACCAGCGCGATGGACGCAGTCAAATGATGAAAGAAGTACTTAATGCCATGAAACAAATTACCCAGGGTGATTTTTCCGTAGTAATGAAAGTGGAAAAGCATGACCCCTTTTCAGAACTTGCCGAAACGATCAATAAAATGGCTCATGAGCTTGGAACAATGGAAAATTTGCGGCAGGACTTTATTGCCAATGTTTCTCATGAAATCCAATCACCTCTCACCTCCATCTCCGGGTTCGCGGAATTACTTAGCAATAACTCTATTACTGCCGAAGAGAGAGCCCACTACATCGAAATAATTGCGGCGGAAAGCAAACGACTTTCAAAACTAAGCGACAATCTTCTGAAATTATCTTCTCTTGATGCCAATGTAACACCTCTCTCCTTTACTAAGTTTAGACTGGACAAGCAGATACAAAACGCCCTCCTGATGCTGGAACCCTTATGGTCTGAGAAGAACCTGGATATCTCCTTAGAATCTGAGGCAGTATCTGTGTTTGGCGATGAGAATATAATGGCTCAGGTTTGGATTAATTTACTCCACAATTCCATAAAATTCACTCCAAAGGAAGGCACTATTACTATTACAGTTTTAAATGAGACTTCAGAAATAGTCTGCCGTATTGCAGATAGCGGAATTGGAATACCGGCTGAAGATCAGCTCCATATCTTTGAGCGCTTCTATAAGGTAGATAAAGCAAGGGACCGGAATCTGGGCGGAAACGGCCTTGGCTTATCTCTTGTTAAAAAGATCGTAGAGCTTCATAAAGGTACCATCGAAGTGGAAAGTCACGTTGGTACCGGTACTGTATTCACTTTAAAGTTTCCCAAATGATTCCTGCGTTTACATTCCGTTTAAATTGGATTTAACCTCTGTTTAATTAACAACGCTATGATATGGTTGTTGATGAAACAGAGGTTAATTTTTTTGAAAGCATAAAGTGGGAATAGAACTGCATAGCAATTACTAATTCTCACCCCAGTGTATAAGGCAGTTTCTCAAGTCAGCCTGGGAAATGTAATGGGAACCAGCGTGAAGGAAAACATCTTCACACTGGAAGAGTGAAAGAAAATTTTAGAAAGAAAGGTGCCACATTGAGATTCTTTCACTCGATCATTTTAGTGGCAGTATCGCAGCAGGCTCTGCGATATACAATGGGTATAAACATGGAAAAAATGATTCGTGTGGAAAACTTAGTAAAGCAATATGATAAAGCGAAAACACCATCCGTGAAAGGAATCGATTTTGATGTAAAGGGAGGGGAATTCTTTGCCTTTCTGGGTCCAAACGGTGCAGGTAAAACAACAACCATTTCAATACTGACCACCACCCTGTCCAAAACGTCAGGTGCTGTATCCATCGCAGGTTATGATGTTGATAAAGAATCAAAGCATGTCAGGGAGAATGTGGGTATTATTTTTCAGCAGCCCAGTCTTGACTCTCAACTCTCAGCAGAAGAAAATATACGGTTTCATGCCTGTCTATATGGCATGTACAGCTACCGTCCGACTTTTAAAATGATGCCCGCAGAATACCGTAAGCGGGTTTTAGAGCTTGCTGAAATCATTGGTATACAAGATGCTTTATTCAAGCCCGTTAAAAAGCTTTCGGGTGGAATGCAGCGTAAATTTGAAATAATCCGCAGCCTGATTCATACCCCTAAAATTTTGTTTCTCGACGAACCCTCACAAGGTCTCGATGCAGTAAGCCGGCGCGGTTTATGGGATTATATCAATACCGTTAGACGGGAGAACGGAACCACGGTGTTTTTAACGACCCATTATATCGACGAAGCGGAGCATGTGGACAGAGTCTGCATTATAAATCAAGGACAAATCGCCTTTAACGGGACACCTGATTACATGAAACAAGACTTACTAAAACAAGAGATTATTTTAGATTCTGACAATCGACTTGCCCTTACAGGCGAATTATCTGCCTTGGGAATGGAGCACCGTATTGAAGATCACGTCATCGTACCGTATCAGGATATGACGGCTCAAGAGATTATAGCAAAATTAAAAACAAAACTAACACTTCTTAAAATGCAGGAGCCAACACTGGAAGATGCTTATGTAGAGTATCTATTAAAAACAGGAGGAAAAACAGTATGAATGAAGTAATATTAAAAAAGCCGGTTCCAAAACTTTTAAGAGAAGTAAATGTTATAATTACCATATTAGCACGCGATATCAACTTATTTTTTAAATCACCGGGAATGCTTATTATGAGCCTTGCTATGCCTTTAGTTATGATGGGTATGCTGGGAGGAAGTCTTTCTCAAAACATGGCCGGAGGGCTTGCTTTTAATTACAATCAATATATGTTAATCGGTATGCTGGTTAATATGCTGTTTATGACTACCGCTTCCGGTGTTTCCTCCTTAGTGGAAGATCATGTAACAGATTTTACCCAGGAAATGATGATTTCACCTATCTCCCGCTATTCGATTGTGATAGGTAAAATCCTTGGTTCTTCTTTTGGCGCGATTGTCGGAATGCTTGGAGCAATAATAATCGGATTCCTTATGGGTATTTCACTGACCATCGGGCAATATTTATTAATACTTCTGATGGCTCCCTTCATGTGTTTATCTGCCGGTGCATTGGCTATGATCGTTATTGGCCTTATAAAAAGCAATAAAATGGCAAATATGGCGGTTATGCTTATCACCATGCCGCAAATGTTCCTTTCCGGTGCCATCATACCAATAAACAATTCAAAAGGTATCCTATATGTATTATCCCGTATTATGCCGATGACCTATTGTCTTGATCTCACCCGTGCAGTGGTTTATTCCGGAACTCCGGAGTATGATAATGTAGTGTTATTCAACCCTTTTATCAGCTTGTTCGTAATTGCTGCTCTTACGGTTATTTTTCTGGTAATCGGCACCTTTTTCTTTGCACGAAGTGAGAAAAATCGATAGTTAAAATGTGTTCCATTCCCGTTATCCGCTTTACAGAAAAATAGGTACTTTACCGTATTGGTGAAGTACCTATTTTTCATTTAATTATATAACAGGATATTCTATTCGGCATGCTGCCTGACCTTCTTCCTTGCATAGAAGAAACTGCCCACCTGGCCAATCCCCGCCAGCGCCCAGGTAATAGGATAGCAGGCAAAAAGCATGAGGACACTTGGGAACCAGGCAAAAAAGGTGGCCAGCCAAACGATACGCATAAGGCAGGCTCCAATCAAGGTGCAGATCATCGGCAATATGGAATAGCCCATACCACGGGTCAAGCCCGGAAATACATTCATGATGCCGCAGGTAAAGTATGCAATCATCAAGACATTAATCCGGATTACGCCAAGCCTGATTACCTCAGGGTCTGAGGTAAATATGGATAACAAGGGTCTGCTAACCAGCATGGTCAGTCCACCCACAATAATCCAGGTAACTATGACTAATATGGTACAGATCTTTGCTACCTTGTCGATCCTGTCATATTTTTTTGCTCCCATGTTCTGCCCGGTAAAGGTTATGGCAGCATTATAATAGGCATTCATGGAAGTGGCGACAAATCCCTCAATATTTCCTGCTGCAGAGCTGGCTGCCACCATGGCAGAACCAAAGGAATTGATGGCAGATTGAATCAATACATTGGAAATGGAGAACAGTAGTCCCTGCAATCCGGCAGGCAGGCCGATCCGAATAATCTGCCCAAATTTTCTTCCGTCAATATGCAGGCTTTTAAGTGTAAGGCGAATTGATTCCTCCTTATTATGCATAAGACATAAAAGTATCAGGACCATCGCCAAATACTGGGATATTACCGTTGCCCAAGCCACACCATCCACACTCATGTGTAGTACTATGACAAAAAACAGGTTCAATATTACGTTTACAACACCGGAAATCAACAAAAAGTACATAGGCCGCCGGCTGTCACCAACAGCCCGCAGTATTGCAGCACCAAAGTTGTATACCATACTGGCAGGAAGACTCAAGAAATAAATCCTCATATACAGAGCAGATAAATCAATGACATCCATAGGCGTACCCATCATAATTAACAGAGGGTTGCAAAGAAGAAGACCCAACGCCATAACAAGGATTCCACCAATGATACTTATGGCAATGGAAGTATGTACAGACCTGCTGACTGCTTCCGGCCGGCCGGCACCCCGGTCCTGGGCCACAATAACGCTGGTTCCCACCGATAGCCCCATGAATAAGTTCACAATCAGGCTGATGATAGCACCGGTTGCACCAACCGCAGCCAGAGCCTCTTTGCCAGAAAATCTTCCGACTACAATCATATTTGTAGTATTAAACATCAGCTGAAGAATATTCATCGCCATGATGGGCAAAGCAAAAAGGACCATTTTACCAAATATAGGACCGTTACACATGTCCTTATCCTGATTATTAAATATCATTTTAACTCCCATCTGTGCGCTTAAGCGCACGTACAAATCAGGATGTTGAATTAAGTTTTTTTTTTTCAACCTAATCGCTTCCTTTATTTTTATATCAGTTTTTTCATCGAGCTACAGCAAACAAATTAACTTTACCATATTTCGGCAATGATATCTACCCATTTCACTAAAACTATATTTTTAAACGTAAAAGACAATAGGAATATAGAAGCGCTCCGAAGGAATTTTTTTAAGACACAATATTAAACTTAATCGAGAACCCTGACCGGCATCTGGCTGAATAATGAAACATCGTCCAAAATTACTTGCTTAATACTTCATAAATTATTATAATTTCTATAGAAAATACTAGACATGGGGGAATGCATTTTGAATAAGGATTTTTTACGGCATGCAAATATGCCATTGACTGTAGTTTTTTTACATACGATTACCTTTCCACCTATCGGATTTTACCTAATCTATCGAGCAGCAGTCCGATCATCCGAATACGAAAGAAACAACCAAGCAATGAAATTTTGTGGTTGGCTATCAATTAGTCTGGCTATAGTCCCCTCCATCATAGGACTTCTAGGCAATGACATTTATCGCGGAAATATAGGTACTTATTTTGTATTGTGGTTACTCCCGGGCCTTTATACTTTGTTTCGGGCAAACAGAATTACGATGTATCTGAAAAATGGTACATTATATGATTCAGCAGCAAGGAAGGAAAATACTAATTCTAATAATACATCTACATATAATACGGTGCATAACATTCACTACAACTATTCCTTTCACAATGCAAGTCGTAATAAAGAAACGAAATATAAAGTTATTACCTGTTCCGGCTGCGGTGCAAAGAAATCGATACCGGTAGGAGGCGTCGATACCTGTGATTTCTGTGATACTCCGTTACAGGCAGACGAATAGTAATGCATCCAAATACATTAATTTAAAGCCGGTTTTCCATTAAACTTAAGGAGGATTTTACTTGCCTAAAACAAATAAAAATTATACCGTCAAAAGAACTGCCAACTCAAAAAAGCCGGATAATTCCGGTTTAATACTGGAAGCCCAGAAGCCATTATCACAGTCCATGGTATGGAAATTGCAGGCGGACTTTTATGCGAATCAGGGGCCATCCGCCTGGAGCAAAGGAATTGTACCTCAATACATTACAACCAATCCCTATATTGCAGACTGCTATGCTAAAACGGTATTTGGATATTTAAGAGACCTTGCGGCCGAACAGGATTTTAGTAAGAATACTGTCATCTATATAATGGAACTTGCGGCCGGTGTAGGGCGGTTTACGTATGCCTTTCTGAAAAGATTTTTACATATGCTCAATCATTCGTCTCTAAAGGGATTAAGCTTTAAGTACATTATAACGGATCTTGCGGAGCGGAATATTGAATACTGGTTAAACCACAGCTTTTTAAAGCCTTATTTTGAGAACGGTGTACTTGACTGTGCAACCTTTGACATGAATTGCGGAGAAGTTCTTCATTTAAGACATAGTGGTGAGATATTAAGAGAAGACAAGCTTAAAAACCCACTTATTCTATTTGCAAATTATACCTTTGACAGCCTTCCTCAGGATACTTTTTATGTAAATAAAGGAGAACTTTTTGAAGGTCTCATTACGATTACTTCAAAAGATGAACCGGAAGCTTCCACGGATAAATCCATTCTATCCGGTTTAGATTACTATTATACGGATAACCCGGTTTCCGGAAGCAGTTATTATCCGGATGGTAACATGAATGCTATCCTTTTGCACTATAAGAATTGTCTGGAGGATACTGCCTTTTCCCTGCCTAACCTTGCCCTGGGCTGTATTAACCGGTTAAGTAAGCTCTTTCAGGATGACCTCCTTCTCATTTCTACTGACAAAGGGTATCGGAATGCTTCCTCCATGGATAAAAATTACCATCCCTATTTATCAAAACACGGCTCCATCTCACTGACAGTGAATTTTCACGCCATGGAGTTATATTTTAAGGGTCTTGGAGGAAATGCCCTTCACAGTATTTATGAACACGAAAATGTTACTACTTCCTTGTTTATGCTAAGTAAACGGCCTCATAAGTTCTTAGAAACCGAAATGGCTTTCCGTGGGATAACAGAAAGTATAGGACCCGATGATTTTTACATTATGAAAAAAGCAGTCGTTTCAAATCACAAGTCTTTAACCATAAAAGAACTTCTGACCTTTTTAAGATATACGGTCTGGGATGCACGAACCTTTCTTGAATTTTATAACACCTTATTAGAACGTATTGCTGATGAAAAGGATTTTCCACAAGAAGAATTAATTGCTGCCATGTACCAGGTTTGGGAGCATTATTTTCCCATAGGCGAAGAAGGTGATTTGTTCTATTGCTTGGGTACCTTATTTGCTTATTTTGGCTATGATCAGGACGCAGTCAAGCTTTATATAACCTCTTTGGAGTTCTACAAGGAAGATGCGGCTATCAATTATGAAATAGCACTCTGTTATTATAATATGCAGGATTTTAAGCATTCCCTGGAGTATACCGAAAAATCACTTGGTTTTGATCCTGGTTTTGAAGAAAGTAAAAATTTAAAACAATTGATTGAAGGGTTATAGGATAATTTAGATTATATTATGAAAAGCAGTTATATTCGATTATATAGCGAAAAGCAGTTATATTAGAATATATATAGCTGCTTTTTCTTATATAACCTCCAATGGAGCTATAAGAGTTTTAAAGAGGGATTATATATGCAAATCCATCCAGTCATATGAGTCCTTGAAACCAATTTTCTGATAAACCGGCCGTCCCATTTTGGATGCACTTAACCAAAGGTGTTCGACCTTTCTTTCTTTTGCCTCAGTTATCAATTTATTTAAAAGTGATACAGCGATTCCCCGTCCCCGGTATGCAGGTGCGGTATACATGTTGGTAATGTAACCTTTTATGCCACTCTCGTTTGTATACGAAGGAGGAAATTCATAGAATACAATTGCCGCGGTTGCAATAATAACATTATTCTCCTCTGCTACCCATTCCACCAGTGTTCCATCCTTCATTTTCTTCATAAAAAAATTATGTAATTCCACATCAATATCTTTGTCCTCAGAAATTCCTTCATCTGCTAATTGCTGCTTTCTTAAGTCCGCCAGTGTATTAATTTCATGGATGGTTGCTAATCTATATATCATTTATAAACCTCCGGCTAAATTTTATTATCTTATATTAACATAAGGCTTTGTTTTAGTACAGTATTGAAATTTGATATGTGTTTTGTGGTATGTTATAATTTAAGTAATTTATAAACAAATTAATTAAAAAGAAAGGATTGATCGTTATATATAATTGTGCTATGTGTTCCGTACACGTTTGCAGCAATGGAGAAACGGATAAGGCTCCAAAAAATTGCCCGACGGTACATAAAAAAACGGAAAATATAAAGGAAGTCTATAAGCAGGATGATATTTATAAAATAGCTCATTATTCATCCTTAATTACCAGCCAGGGATATTGTAAAAATACAAGGTTAGAAGAAATAATGGATTTTGCAAGGGCATGCGGGTACCAAAATATCGGTCTGGCATTTTGTATCGGATTAGATAAAGAAGCTAAAATGCTAAGTAAAGTTCTGACTTATAATGGATTTGAAGTCAATTCAGTAATATGTAAAAATGGAAATATTCCGAAAGATTACATAGATGTCATAGAAGCTGAAAAGGTAGCCATGTGCAATCCCATAGGACAGGCAATATTTTTAAATGAAGCGAAAACAGAACTTAACATAATTTTAGGTTTATGCGTAGGACATGATTCTTTATTTATAAAGTATTCAAAAGCACCTGTAACTGTATTTGCGGTAAAGGATAGAGTATTAGGCCATAATCCGTTAGCTGTAATTTATCAGGCAGAAGCGTATTATAAAAATAAACTATTCCCGCCAAAAGATAAATAATGCTTCCTTACTCTTCACTCTCTAATTTATGTACTCAAAAAAGGCGTACTGCTCTTAAACTAAAATATGTTTGCAGCACGCCCTTATATTTATATCTTGTTTATTATAGTATTTATATCCATTTAATTTTAATACTATATCCTTTTAATTATATTAGTATATCCTTTTAATTAAGATAATTATATCCCATATAATTAAATAGTTATACCTTAATTAATCAATCTTTGAGGTAATTATAACAATTAATCCTTTATCTTCAGCCACTGGTCTGTCACGGTTTTTACCAGTTTTTCAGCCGTGTCACGATTAAGAGGCATCACCGTTCCAAAGTAAATATAATAAATCAAATACGAATGTAAAACTTCATATCCGCCTTTATCATACTCTTTGGCGGTAGGAAGATATCCTTCGCAGCCGTTGGTATAACCGCCTAAGTAAATATATTTGTTACCGCAGGCCTTAACCGTATCAACAGCAAGTTCACACATAATTTCATTGGGTACTCCACAAAAGCATCCGTCATTAAGTCTGAAATATTGAATCTCAATCTCTATACTCTGCTTCTTTATATTTTCACTGTGGAGCCGGGCAATTTCAGTAAGCCAGTTTGTCCCGTCAATATTATTTTCAAGCTTCGCCTCATTTGCTATTTCAATAGCCCGTTTCTGTTCCGGTACATCGGAATCAAAAATTGCTGTCTGGGAAAACATGGACAGTTTATTAATTTTGTCCGGTTTCAGATTTTCAATGCAGGCAGTTGCTGCATTTGTGATTTCCAGTGCCATTTTATCCAAGGCTTCGATTGACCCATAATATCTTGGTTTAATATTTCCTGCACTTCCTTGTGTTATCATTACCTTACAGCCATATGTTTTTGCCAGCCTATCCCTTGTAACTCCGATAAAATCTGAGGATATCTGGTTGTTATCGCTTTGCAGGACATTCGCATGTGCTGTCACTCTTAATATGATCAACCGCAGCTGGTGGGTTTTGGCATCAACAAGTTTCAGGATTTCAATACGCCGGTCTAAAACCCCTTGCGGATCTCGGCGGTTAACTCCTATTTCAGCTTCCGTCATTCCCCATGCTGCATACACCGGTGCAATATTCTTCTCTGCCTTACTCACTCCGTTAAGCACCTGCTCACGGAGATATTTGAAATATTCCGTCTCGATACTGATGTTTGGTGCTGAATGGGTATGGCTGAAACAAAGCATAACCTTGTCACGTGTAATTCGCAATTTCTCTGCTATTTCATCCCTCAGTTGATTGGCTTCTCCACGTGAAAAGCCGATATGGTCTATGGTTACAAGACAGCAGATCTCATCAGTCGAATTCCAAACTGAGATTTGTGCGTATAACCGATGCAAAATACCTTGGGACAGATTATCGTTCCGATTAAAACCAATTGTTTGTACATTACAGGTTGGAGTAATATCCACCTCTGATATTCCTAAATAAACATGATTATTCATAACTTTGCTCCTTTAATTATCTGATTTTATATTTTTAATAATCAAGTAGTGCAAAGTCTGAAGCAGGACAAGCATTTATTCTGCTCCATGCAAATGCTGTCCTGTCTCAGGCAATGCATGGAGCTAAAACAATGCAAAGCGGCTGGATTGTCATTCGAATATCTCCTTCCATCTCGTATTTCTTCGTACCCAGTAGGTTTCTATGTGTGATTAATAAACGGGGCACTCTCCGCCTTCTCCACAACTTAAAACGGTCAGGCTTATATCTTTAAGTATAACATAAACATGTAATAACACAATTATAAACTTACAGGAAACCAATATTGCGGGTTAATTATTGGACTTGTGTAAATATCATCATTAAGTTAATTCTTTGTTAAAGTAAAATTTTTTATATTTATTGAAACTTTTTATTGATAATATTTGAATTTCGTTTTATAATAGGTAAGTAAGTTTTTAGACAATGATCTTTAAAATGTTGTAATTCTTACTAATTATTTAAAAAACGGGGCATTAGCGCAGTTGGGAGCGCACCACACTGGCAGTGTGGGGGTCAGGGGTTCAAGTCCCCTATGCTCCATATTAGGGAATGCAGGGAAATTAAGGGTTATAGCGATTTATTATAATTTAGACCACTCAGGAATGAGTGGTTTTTTTATACCTTGGGGACTATTTGATAACTACAGATATTAAAGTTTACTGTATATTAAAAGCCGCTACCAGATGCTTCCCTTGTTCCCAAACCGACGATCCAACCGGTGGCCTTACCGTCTTGCTTCCAATGGACGGAACTATTTCCATAATTAGTATTGTATTAACAACAATCAGCATCACTATGTCAGTAGTAGACGTCTCCCCTTATAGGTATCACCTACTGATGAGCTCGTGAAAGTCGAGCGAAAAGGAAAATCTTACAACTACCATTAGTAGTTGTTTTTTTACAATAAGCCATCTCTTAAATAGTTAACATTTATCTCTTAAGCTGCTGTAAATTATCGCCCTTCATAAAGATTAGTAAGTTAACCTTACCCAGAAGAATCTCATGTATAAAGCAGCCTCTAGATGCTACCAACATCCCAGGAGCTGTCACTTTTAAAATAGAATATATTTAACCAGGCAGCCGGTAGGACGGTCCTGCCATCCGTTTCGAGTCTTGCGAAAGGGGTGGTGCTTATGTACATTACATACAGTGATTTATTTACATTTGTAATTATGCTTGTAGCTATCATTACATTCGTTAGAGATAACAAGCGCAAAAAATAGCCGTCCTGCACTCCGCTAAAAGTTAGGACGACTATTTTGTAGTTAACCAATATTTTACCGGGACGGATAGGTGCCACTATCCTCCGGCTGTCTTGCTAAACATATTATACAACTTAAGTACTAAAGTGTCAACGTGGTAAAAAGTTAAAACAGCCCCAGCTGCAAGCAGGGCGGCATAATAGCATGATCCTATAAGATAAGCTCTCACAACATTATTGAAAGAGCTTTCTTTTTTACAGTAGATCTATGAGATTATGGCAGCCTTTCCAGTTTATAAAAAGAGATGCTAGGCATATGCACTGTGTTTGTGGAGAGTACCTCAACACTCTGTGGTTTTTTATTGACAAATCAGTTCATCTATCCCATACTATAGTAAATTATTATATAGGAGGGTTATATGAGAAAAGTTTTATCCATACTCATGGTTTTAATTATGCTATCTTCGTTTATGCTGCCATCTACCCACGCAGCTGCTGCCATTAAAATCAGCAAGTCAAACCTCACTTTGACTATCGGTGAAACTGCTACTCTTAAAATTACCGGTACGGCGAAAACCGTAAAGTGGGAATCAAACAAAAAATCTGTAGCCACAGTGTCTAAGAGAAAGGTTACAGCAAAAAAAGCTGGTTCGGCTACTATAACAGCAACCGTGAGCGGTAAAAAATATACCTGTAAAGTTATCGTTAAAGATATTTTAAAGGTAACTGTAAGCATATTTACACCTCTTGACAGCCTTAATCTTTTTTTAATTGGTATGGATAAAATAGAAACGGTTGTAAATGATGATCATACCATTACATACTCCATTAATTCCTCCCAGCAACAAGATATATTAATGTTTATAAAGGATAGTTTTGATACAGTTATTTCAGATTTACCTCCTTACTATGAATCCGTCACAGTAAACAGCGATTTCACGTCGTTTATTTCAAAAGTAGATTCTGCTAAATATAACAAAAACAAAGATACCGATCCTACAAATTTACAACTTATCTTGTGGGGTATCGCCTATCAGCAGTTTTCTGGAATAAAAGATGAAGCTCTTAATATATCTATAAAAATAATTGATAAAAAAACAGGTAAAGAAATTGAAACATTAAATTAACCGATTTTAAATATATTGATACGCCTATTATATAGCCGATAATGTTCTTGATGCTGTACAATGGCTTATTAAAGATCATAATAAGCTGGTATCGTTATAACTATAACTTAAGAATTTACATCAGACGATATGGGCTTGGCAGGATGCAATCCATAATTTATATTATCATGAAACAGCGCAAAGATAGCCCATGCAGAGTTTTCAGAAGGCTTTTAGGTTTCACTGGCAATATCCGGATAACTATTGTATAATAGTCATATATTAAAAGTATTATTGACACGTTGGCATTAAGTGTTATAGCTGGAATAGGAGATAATAATGAGCAAACGGGTAAGGGTAAAACCAGGTAAAGGACAGTCTTCAGTTGGGTTTATAGCCGGACTGGTGTTTTGCTTTATCGGTTTATTTATAGTTATACCGATCTTTGGAATATTCGGGATCTTTTGGACGGTTATCGCCGTGATAATAACGGTATCACACGGTTTTAATGCATTTTCAGATAAAGGCATCGTTTCCCACGAAATTATAATAGATGATGATGACCGTAATCATGAGCATGACAATAACCATGATTATGTGGATAACAGAAAAACTCCGGAGGAACGATTAAGCGAAATACAAAGTCTCTATGAAAAAGGTATTATTACGGAGAATGAATATCAGCAAAAGCGCAGACAGATATTAGAAGATATTTAATATATACACAAAAACAAGACCTATGTCTAGAAGGTACGCAGCTAACCCGCTTCGTACCTTTGTTTTTATGTTTAAAAGTAAGCTGAGTGTAAATTATTTTAAAAGTAGTTTCAATTTATTAAAATTCATTTATGAGAAAATATAAATCAGCCTTCAGTATGCAACGTGTCTTTTTTTAATGCCATAGTATATATTAAATTATCTTCGCATAATTTAAAACATAGTAAACTATGGAGCCTGGTTATTGGGAAAATCCATTAACCAAATGCAGAGTTGATCATGAATAAAAGTCTTAGGCTGATAGCAATTTTTTTAATAGCAATATTATTTTCATTTCTATTATATAATCCCGCAAATCGTTCCGAGGAAGATCAATCGACCGGTACCAAAATATACCCGGCTGCACCGGAGATGAATCCGCCTGCCGAAGAAGAACCTTTTACAATTGGCTGGTCGGTATATAATAATTCTTATCAGTTCTTTCACACAATGCAGGAAGGTGTCCTTGCAAGAGCTGAAGAACTTGGAATGAAGGTTCTTACCCACGATCAGAAAAGCAGCGCCGCGGAAATGATTACAGGTGCAATTGACTTAATCAGGCAAGGTATTGATGTCTTGATCATCTCCCCATTTTATCCGCCCGGAATACCCGTAATTGCAGATGAGGCACAAAAAGCCGGAGTTCCTGTCGTTGTTGTTGACGTAGGCACAGGGGGTGCTGATGTGGAGGCATTTATTATATCCGATTCCTATGCCGGAGGATTGCTGGCAGCAGAATATGCATTGGAACTAATTCGAAAACATGAACTAACCAGCAAGAACACTGCAATTCTTAAAGTTGAAGAAACTTCTACCTTTGCAAGACGAAGAGGGGATGCCTACAAAAGAATTATGACGGAAAACGGTTATGACGTAGTTGCTGAAATAACAGCCAACTCAGAAACAACACAGGCTTACGAGGCAATGAAAAATATTCTGGCTGATTATGGTGATGATTTAGCAGTCGTATTCAGCGAAAACGACAGGATGGCTTTGGGTGCGGCTCAGGCAATCAATGAAGCAGGTAAATCAGGACAGATTATGGTTATCGGTTTTGATGGAGACCAGGCGGCTATCGATGCAATAAAAGACGGTCTTATGCAGGGAACCGTAGCACAACAGCCTTTTGAGATGGGTGCCTTAGGTGTTGAGGTGGCTGATGCAGTTTTAACCGACCGCAGAATTGTGTACGATGATGTAGAATCCAAAGAATTATATGTGGAAATCTATTTAATCGATGAAACAGGTGAAGGCAGAATTTATTTTGATAGCCGTTTCCCTGATTTAAAATAAATAATATTCGAATGAATAATATGCTTATAGGCGAACCCAATGGATGTATTTACATACAGGTAGGTTAAATAAAAAAAGCACCCCGGAGGATGCTGTAATTACGATGTTTTTATTTTTTCCGGTGCATTTTTAAATATTTCCTCCGCAGGACATATGGCTTGCCTGCATCCACTTAAAGGCTTGTATTGACACCCTTCCATAGAAGCACGAACATACTCACCAGGTCCGTCCAGCTCGTAAGGTACTAACACCGGAATTACTCTTTTCTGCTCTTTGCAATAAACCTGGTAAAGTATATCTTTCATAGTTTACCCTCCCGTTCATTTATATAATATTATATTCAGGGAGGCAGTATCTGAAAACTATTTTCTAAATTGCCTTCCTGTCCCTATTCCTCTAAGCCGCCCACACCTATGGTACTTGCTATCCAAACGCCCACCAGAGGAATGGAATAAATTACTGCTACCCCTACATCTGTCATTGGTACAAGATAATGCTGAAAAAACAGCCCATAGCCATAAAACAGGATCAATGAGAGAAGCCCCTTTAAATAACCGGCACCAAATATGAAATAACCTAACCCGGGCACAAATAGATTTAAAAACAGACATACCCTTCTTTTAAAATTTAGATGTTTTCTCTCGATTTGATCCAGTCTTACACTATATTCTCTTTTTAATGCACGCAATTCATCATTTTCCATATGTAATACACCTCCATGGGTTTAGCTGCATATTCGTTTAAAAGACACAACAAAACATCTTGTTTTATTGTACCTGGCATAAAGTATCTGGTATACGCCAGTTCCTGTGGCTAGACAATTATTGCTTTTCATTATCTGCGTCTCCGCTAATATATCTATCCTGTTCCAATTCTTCATCCATATAAAACTTCTTAAGACCATGAATAATCATTAAAAACCAAATTCTAAGAAGCAGTCCGAAGATTGCATATATGGTTATGGCCGGCGAATATAAGGTAAAGGAAATTAAAACGGCAATTAGTAATAAAATGTCAATTATAAGATAATTCCGGAACCGACCCGCCAAATCATCGGCAAATTCAATATTACCACAGTTATATAGATACTCCGCCGAACCTTTGATTATAAAATACTCTGTAAGCAGTTCTACTATACTGATAAACATCATCGTAAAAAGCAGATAGGGATTAAAATCCAGCGCTTGCGAGCCCGCAAACTCGGTAAGAAATGTGATGATAGAATAAATCACCGCAATGAATGCCAGTATCGAGGCTTTATGAAAATTCTCTGATGGCTGTCTGTTCCTTAATCTCCCCACACCCCCTGCAATCATTGCCCAGCCAATAAAATTCGGAAGTATCTGAAGATTACCAAGATTAATATGAAAGCTTATAAAAAATATTCCCCAGAATATCAACCGGTATCCTGAAAACATTTACAGCACCTCCCTTGCCCTTAAATATCTGATGATCTTAAATTGTGTAAACCTTCTGTTTATAACATTATAATCAAAATTATATAACCTTATCCTGTGAAACTTACCATCCACGGTATTATAATAAAGCTCCGGCTTCAATTGATAAATTGATAATTGATCTATATTACCTCTAAGTTTCTTAGAGCTACCGGAGAGAACCAGCCTGCTGCCTCTCCCGTATTCACGTCCTGTAATCTCACTAGCCGGATAACCATCTGCTTTTATATCAAAAAGTTTATCTACTTTGTCCATTAAGGGAGAGTCTATCTTAAGCAGGGTTAAGTTGGATTCCACATTATAGTCTGTGCTGAAGGTTCCATCTGAGGAAGAAGTACCCGAGTGACTGCTAAGGCCGGTTTCGGTATAATCCGGTTTATATAAAACAATCCTGCCGATATCTGCACTGTATTTCGTTCCATCCGTAAAATCAAATGTTGCCTGGGTCAGCTGCAACCCGTCCATGGAATTGGTATTCCTGTCCTTTGGTATCATTACAAAAACAGAATGAAGTGTATATCCTCCATACATTTCACCTGTTTGGCTTACGTTATTCTGAAAAACCATAAAACCGCTTCCAGTTTTCTCCTCCGTAGCATAAAACATCACCTCAGGAGCTTCTTTAAAGGAGACCCCATATACTTTTCTGGTAACTGCCCGATTAGAGAGATAATATAAGGTAAACCCTCCACCTGCAGACTGTTCATCCTGGGGAAGTTCCGTTTCATAGTAATGATATAAAAATACCGGTTCTTTCAGCCAGCTGTAATGGATAAAAATTAATGATATTATCATTAATAGTCCAATAACAGTTAAACCTGCCGTAAGGATCTGTTTATTCTTTTTAAATACATGCCCTTCATAACGATTCATAATCCATGTGTCCTCATCATTTACCATAACTTCACTCTTTCCTTTTATCTGCTTCTCCTGTAACATTACTTTGCTTCCGCTAATGCTGTACTATTTTGTGCAACACTATATCTGTCTTTTACCGCTATAATTCTACCTGTACACTGCTTCTGCCTTTTTACTGCAACCATTCTCCAACTTGCACTCTGCTTCTAACTCTAAGCCTTCTGACCCTAATCTTCATCCTCATGGTATCTTTTTAACTTCTCATTCAATACATCTGCTATTTTTTTATCTCGATTTGTTAAAGCCATGGTGATAATAAAATAATGAACGGTATAAAACAGGAACAGCAAGATCAGTGTCTGGATCTGATCCAGGCCTATCCAGTTAAAAAACATGGCACCGCCTATAACCACCAGACCATTATAAAGATAATGTATTATATACCGGATCTTTACTTGTTTCCGTCTCAGAACCTTACCAGAAATAAAAATTAGATTTCCCATGGCGCATACCGCCGACAGGATTATTATCTGCCACAAAAATACGTACGTCAGCTGGCTATCTGGTTTGAAAAGAGTCAAAAAAATTGCCGATCCTATGGTGGTACCTGCCAAAATATATATAAAAACCTGTATCGTATTTCGAATAAATGCCATCGTTCCCGCCTCCTTACAATCCAAGCCTTTTCTTAAGCTCCGGTACATACTGTCTGGATATTACGATTGTTTCCCCATTAAAAAGCAACGCCTCAAAGCGGCCTGATAATGAAGGGCTTATACTTTTAATCTTGGAAATATTCAATATAATCGATTTGGATGCCCTGAAAAAATAAGTATTATCATACTTTTCCTCAATCTCATAAAGTTTGAGTTTTGATTCATAAACATTCTGCTTGCAGTATATGAATACTTTATTATCGACACCCTCGAAGTAATATACCCGTTTGGCATCAATCATAGTAATAACTCCGTCTTTTAGCCCCGTGAGCTTTTGCTGTTCCGCTTTTAATTCAGATATCAGTTTTAAGACTTTATCACTTAAGTTTCGGCATCTGATAATAACCTGTTCTTCATCATCCGGACTGACATCTTCAATAATTATCTTCATGGCGGCTGCTCCTATCTGATAACGGTAATACGCTTCCTTTGAATTATAGCTGATACTATTATTAAAATTATACCACTTAATAACATAAATAACATCTTAATTTGACTGCTGACCACCTGGTTACCCCAATTTATTGTAATTCCCATATAATTCTTAAATCCCTCCGTTAGTTCAGCCGGACAGTTTTTAAAAGTCTCGGCAAGAACCTCTTTGGTAAGGACCTCCCGCATTAATGAACTGCCGTGAAGCAGCGGAAAGCATTTTAAGACCTTTTGGATATTAACCGGAAGCTCTCCCATAGGCAGATAAATCGCAGATAAAAACCCCACTAGTGTCCCGATAATCGTACTTAATCCCGAAAAAGCGCTGTGGCTGTGTACGAAATTAACAATAAAAAACATCAGACTGGAAGACATAAACACATTCAATATTATATAAAACAATACCTGTATAAAGGAAGCGAGGGTCAATACGGTTCCCCCTGACTGCCATACCAGGACCTCTCCGGCGGCAAGTGTCAGCAGGCACATTACAATCCCCATGAATACCGCCCCCAGTATATATCCCATTACCAAAACCCCCCGGTTGACGGGTGATACATAAAAGCTTGATAACCGCTGCTGATCTTCATCCTCTACCATATGACCAATCATCATTAATGTTATGGTAACCGAATTCACACTGATAACCCCTGCCAGAGTCCATAATAGAATAAGCTGTTTTGCACCGGCGCTGTCCGCCGCCGCATCCCTTGGCCCTCCGTATTGATTCAATAAATCTATCACGTTATCCCTATTGGCATCGCCTAAAAATATTGCCATTAAAGCAATAATAATGAGCATAGACATTAATGAATAAAATACTGCGGACCGGTTTCTAATATAAATTAATATATTTCTTTGTGTTAATCTAAATAAAGTCATTATAATACCTCCATCCCATACTACTTTTACTATTTTGCCAAACCGGTATTATAAACTCTTACCGGTAACCTTTAGAAAAACATCATCCATTGTTCCCTGTAATACCTCACAACCCTTAATGTACTCTCTTATCTGGTTTAGTATATCCAGTCCCTCCAGGGTACCGTCGAGATTTACAAGAATATGGTTACTTCTTTCTTCATAATTACATCTGTTTTTCATCAGGAAATGGATTAACGAATCCCTGTCCTGCGGGTAAATTTTTAACAGATCATTGGCAAAGCTTTGTTTTAATTCATGAGGTGATCCCTGCACCGCCAGTCTCCCCGCCTCCATAATAGCAATTGATTGTGCTCTGGCTGCCTCCTCCATATAATGGGTCGTCAAGAATAAGGTCATTTTCTTTTCTTTTCTGAGAGTTTCCAGACAATCCCATACACTTTGCCTGGCCTGGGGATCCAGACCTGTAGTAGGCTCATCTAAAAAGAGTATTTCCGGTGTATTCATTAATGCCCTGGCTATCTCACAGCGTCTTTTTTGACCGCCGGATAATTTGCGGAATTGCCTGTTAAGCAGTTCACCGATTCCCAGAAGTTCGCAGACATGATCCAGATTTCTTTTAATCATTTTATTATCCTTATAATATAGGGAAGCTCTGACTATGAGATTTTCTTTCACGGTAAGTCTTCTATCCAGATAATTCTCCTGAAAAACCACTCCTATCTTCCTTCTGATTTCCTCATTATCCCTGCCTAATTGATATCCGCATACCATTACATCCCCTTCATTTTTACTAAGGAGGGTGCATAATATGTTAATGGTAGTTGATTTACCGGCCCCGTTTACTCCCAGAAAACCATATAGCTGCCCCTTCTCAACCTGAAAACTGATTCCGTCCACAGCCTTTACATCTTTAAAATATTTTTTAAGATTTGAAACTTGAATAATATGCTCCATATATAACTCCTTCCGCCTGATATACTTAAGTCATACCTGGTTAATCTGCAACTGATGATTACAGTGTATGTTTTATAAGCATTTCTTTCAATTCCTTATTGGTAAGTTGCAATACTGGTAAGGTATGTGGCCTAATGAGCCCGGTAAGCTGCAAAAAAAACTAATACCTCTGAATGAACGCCGGAGACAGTTTACATGCCTGTTATTAATACTTTACATAATTGTGATAGTTCTTTGCTTAAGAATGTTATATATATTAGATATAGCTTATTTATACTGTTTCTGTTCGATTATTTCATAATCCGGAGGTAGTGCCTATGTTTCTTATTGATGTGATAGTTCGTAAACCTCAGCTTTTTTCATCTGTCTTTTTATATGGCGTGGAAGCCATTCTGACAATTGTTATGCTTATCTATATATTGAATGCGGATGAATCCCATATTACTAAAGATAATTTATATTTCAATGCAATGCTTACTGCATCATGGATGCAGTAAGCATTCTTTTATTGGTAATATCCGGAAGTTCCAAGGATTAATAATGATTCTCTTAAGAAAAACCATCTTACATTTATGGAGGTATCTATGAAAAAAACTTATGTAATTGATACAAATGTTTTAATTCAGTCTCCCTATGCCCTGCTTTCCTTTGAAGACAATCAGGTCGTTCTCCCCATTGCTGTTTTAGAAGAACTGGACAAATTAAAAAATGACGAAGGAGAGCGTGGTGCCAATGCCAGACAGTCCATTCGTTATCTGGAACAGCTGCGGCAGACCGGCAGCCTGTTTGAAGGTGTTTCAACCTATAATAACGGAATTATCCGCATTGAAGCGAACTTCGTATCGGTTACACTTCCCCATGGCTTTCATACTGAATCCAATGATAACCGCATCTTAAAAGTCTGCAAAGGCCTCATGGATAAAGGGGAATCCGTCGTCCTGGTTACCAAAGATATTATTGTTCGTCTGAAATCCCAGATGTTAGGTATTCCCGCAGAAGATTTTACTACGGAACAATCTCCTCATATTGAAGAGCAATATACCGGAAGGATGGATGTATACGCCCCGGATAATGTAATGAGTGAATTTAAGAAAAAGGGAATACCCCTTAAGAACATCTATGTCATGAAAGGTACCGATAAAGCGGCTATAACCTCCGAAATCAACCAGTTTTTTATAATACACTCGGAAACCAGTGAAAAGAAGACCCTGTTGGGCCGTTATGACGGTAAAAATATTGTACCTTTAAAAAGCTTAAAAGCCGAACCGTTTGGAGTACAGCCTAAGAACGTCGGCCAGCGTTTCTTACAGGAAGCCTTAATGCAGGATGCTGATACCGCTCCTTTGGTCATCGTAAAAGGAACTGCGGGTACGGCTAAGACTTTCTACTCCCTTGCCGTAGGTTTAGAGCAGACTCTGGAAGCCGACAGCAGAGCTTACCGGAAAATATTAATAACCAGGCCAAATGTGCAGTTTGATGAAGAGATCGGATTTCTGCCGGGTACGGAGCAGGAAAAAATCGCTCCCTACCTGCGGCCTATTATTGATAACCTGGAGATTCTGGTAGACCGCAGTGAAAAAGAAAGGTATAAGAATGAAAAAGAACTTCGCGGAAAAATAGATGAATTATTTGACCGGGGAATCATTACGGCGGAAGCCATGAACTTTATCCGGGGCCGTTCCATAACCCATACTTATCTGATTATTGATGAAGCTCAGAACCTGACACCGAAGCAGGTCAAGGGTATCGTAACCCGGGTTGGAAAAGGTACAAAAGTTATCTTATTAGGGGACCCGCAGCAGATTGACCATCCTCTGCTGGATGAGAGAACCAACGGTCTTAGCTACGTATCCGAAAAAATGAAAGGCAGTCCTTTATGCTTCCAGATAACCATGCAGGCCGATGAATGCGAACGTTCTGCCTTGGCTTTCGATGCAGCAAAGAGAATGTAGTTTATGCTCTTTACCCTCCCGCATCCGATTGATTATCCATCAGCAGTTTATTAACAGACTTATCTGCTGACTTTAAAGTATTAGCGGAGAATCCGTATAACAGCACTACGGGAATTAAAAGGATACCGGTATAAAAGATACCGGTACTGACAGAAAACCGCTCTGCGAGGATTCCTATCATTGGCCCGCCTAAAATCTGCCCCAATGCATTCATCTGTCCATTGGCAGAAAGTACGGTAGCTCTGACGTTATCCTCTATGGAGCTGTTTAACCTGGCATTAAAAATCGGATTATTAACCGCTTTTAAGCAGCACGTTAACAAATAAGTTAAAACCATAATATAAAAATTTTTGGTTAACGCAAACAGGATAACGGAGAGAATACAAAAACTGTTGTTATAAAATAAAAACAGAAGCTGGTTAATTTTGTTCTTTTCGATACCTTTTTCGATTATATAAAGAATGAAAAGATTTAAAACAGTACCAGCCAGACTAAAAATTCCAAACCAGGTCACCGGTTGAAGTTCACCAACCTTTGGCAGGATGGTGTCTTTTAAAAAATGGACGGTATAAAGCCGGTCAAATCCTTCCCCTGCTAAGCCGGTAAAAAAGGTAATGAGTAAAAATACTCTTACAGCTTTATTGATTTTTACAGCTGTAAAGCCGGATTGCAGGGTATGGCCTATATTCTCTCGCAGGGTCATCCTCTGCATAACCGATGGTTTAAAGTTGTATTCCGGCATAAAAAAGAGTAAGAAAACGGCTAATATTATAAATAGAGTGCCGCCGGTAATGATAGGAATTCTCAATGAAAAATTACCCATCGCGGTACCGATCAGAATACCGGCAGCGGCACCAACCTCCCCTGCCTGGGAACCCTTCAGGTAAATTTCCTCCAGGCTTTTAACCGTTTCTTCTTCTGCTATCCAGGCATCAATTGCACCGCTGATAAAGGTACACCCCATTCCCCACATTACCTGGGCTACAAGTACGGTCATAAAAACGGAGGCCGAACCCTCTGTAATAAAACCGGTGCCGATTAAAACCAGGCCGATAAGGACAGACCTTTTTCTGCTGTATAGATCTGCTACAATTCCGGTAGGGAGCTCAAACAGAAAACAGGCTGCTTCCAAGACAGTACCAACCAGGACTAACTGCAATGGATCTAATTGAATGACTTCCGACTGATAGACCAGGTTAACTGTGAATACCATGGTAAAAAATAGAGCGGTTGTAAATGAATATGCAATATAAACCTGATATGCCGGTAATTTTCCGCCTCCAGGCTGCTTTCTGTTTAAATTCCACATTCTGATCAGCTGTTGTATTCTATACATAGGTAATCTCCTTAACATTTGTATGTTTTATAAAGCATCCAGGTAATTACTCAACCCGGATGCCTTATAAATGAGAATACCGTATTATTAAACTGAATTCTTTTCCAGTTTTGCTATTTTAACGCTGCTGAAATTCAATTTTTCCTCCTTATTATTTAATTACTGCCTGCTCTTTTAAAAAAAGCAGGATCCCCTAAAGGAATCCCGCTTTTGCTATCTGTATATAATTTTCCTTACCGTGTCAAACGCTAAACCAAAATCCCGGGAAATCTGTTCCATAGATTTTCCTTCTTTATACTGTTTTTTTATAACACTGTTTCTTTCCGTGTAATACTTTCTGGAGCCGCTATCTTCTCCCCATTTCTTCTGTCCTCTGGTATTGGGGATGTAAAGCAGTTCACCGCTTATGTAAGTTTGAATTTCTATTAATAATTTTTCCGGCAATACTTTTTCTGCATTTTTATATTCCATAATTCTCCGCTCCTTATTTATTTTATATAAATAAAGTGCAGAATCGGCAGATAATGTAATACCGGTCTATCCCATACAGAATTAGATTACATTACTGCTAT